>CAZUHO010000111.1:0-3382 GCA_964620725.1 uncultured Dehalococcoidales bacterium | reverse complement strand
GATATCGCCCTGCTTGTGCTTGATGCCACTGAGCTAGTTACGGCTCAGGATAAGCATATCGCCGGATATATTCAGGAGTCGGCTAAAGGAGTGATATTGGTAGTTAATAAGTGGGACCTGGCTCAGAGCAAGGGTGTAGCTGAATATGACAAGCATATCAGGCGCCAGCTCAGATTTATGTCCTATGCACCAGTACTTTATATTTCAGCTAAGCTGGGGCAGGGGGTGGACAGGGTAATGCCCCAGGCGTTTGAGGTATATCAGGAGAGGCTCAAGCGTCCACCTACAGCCTTGGTTAATGATGTGGTTGAGACAGCGGTAGCCTCTCATACTCTGCCCAGAAAGGGCGCTAAGCAGCTGAAGGTTTTTTATGCTACCCAAGCGGAGGTCAATCCCCCGACCTTCGTCTTTTTTGTCAACGACGCTAGGCTGGTACACTTTTCCTACCAGCGCTACCTGGAGAACAAGCTGCGCCAGGCATTCGGCTTTGGTGGTACTCCGCTTCGTTTAATATTTAAGACCAGAGGCGAACCATCATGATGATTTTCAAATTTGTAAGTGTAATAATACTTGGCTATCTTTTGGGCGCTATCCCCTTTGGTCTGCTCTTAACCAGACAATACACCAAGGCCAAGGTGGATGTCACCAAGTATGGTAGTGGCAAGATAGGGGCAACCAACGTCCTCCGAACCGCCGGTCGCAAGACGGCAATTTTGGTGGCTCTCCTTGACCTGTCAAAGGGAATGCTGGCGGTGATATTTGCCGGCTTGATAGTCGGCCATAGCTACTTGGTGGTGAACGGCATTGGCTTGGGGGCGCTGGTGGCCGAGGTTCTGGCGGCGTTAGCCGCTATCGCTGGGCATAACTGGTCGGTGTTCCTCAAGTTCCGTGGGGGAAGGGGGGTGGCTACCTTCTTCGGTGGCTTAATCGCCCTATGCCCACCGGCAGCAATATTTGGCGGCGAGATTATAATTATCGGTGCCGGCTTGACCAGATATGTATCACTGGGCTCCATTGCCGGAGCCGTCGGTAGTTATGCCGTTTTGGTTCCACTCACCATTATGAATAACTTCCCCATAGAGTACCTCTTTTACGCCTTCGTGGGAACAGTAATAATCTTTATTATGCACCGGGATAACATTGCCCGATTGATATCAGGCAAGGAGCGCAAGCTCGGTGAGAAGGCAAAGAGGAGAGCCTCCTCCTCTGGCCGCACCGGGGGTGCAGGGTAAGGTATGCCCAAGGTTGCCATTATTGGTACCACTATCTGGGGGGTAACCCTGGGGGTGGTACTATCCGGTAACAAGGTGGAGGTTGGGCTGTGGGCGCGAACGGAAGAAGAAGCCGCTGAACTAGAAAAAGCCGAACATCATTCCGGGGCGCTTTCCGATGTTACCTTTCCCACCCGCTTATCAATCACCAGCTCACTGGAGGAAGCCTTAGCTGGAGCTAAGGCAGTAATCCTGGCGGTGCCATCCCAGAGTATGCGGCAGAACATGAAAACAGTTGCCGAGCACCTGGACGGTTCGATATTAATCGTTAGTGCCGCCAAGGGCATGGAGGTTGGCAGTAACAAGCGCCTCTCCGAGGTAATTGCCGACGAGATAAACCCCGATTTTTGGCCCAATATCTGCGTTCTTTCCGGACCTAATCTCTCCCAGGAGATTCTCCAGAACCTGCCGGCGGTGGCGGTGGTAGCGGCTGAGGGGGAGGCTGTAGTCAGAAAGGCTCAGCGGCTGCTAAACACCCCCAGCCTTTGTCTCTATACCAATACCGATGTCACCGGTGTGGAGCTGGGAGGGGCATTAAAGAATATTATTGCCATCGGTGCCGGCATCACTGACGGCTTGGGCTATGGTGATAATGCTAAGGCAGCCTTAGTCACCCGCGGTCTCACCGAGATAACGGCTCTGGGTGTCGCCCTGGGGGCAAATCCACTGACCTTTTCCGGGTTGACCGGCTTGGGCGACCTAATCACTACCTGCTCCAGCCCGTTAAGTCGTAATCACTATGTTGGGGTGGAGTTAACTAAAGGGCGCCCAGTGGAGAAGATAAGCGGCTCCATGAGCGGTGTCGCCGAGGGGCTAAACACTACTGTTGTTGCCCACAACCTTGCCTCGCAGCTGGGGGTAGAGATGCCAATTACGGAGAAGATTTATCAGGTGCTTTACCGCGGGCTTAGCCCTCGTCAAGCCGCCCTGGAGTTGATGGAGGCGCAGGCCGGGCACGAGCTGGTGGGGCGGAGGTGGCAGCTCTTTTCTTTGTTTAAGCGCTGAAGCAGCGGTTACTGACTGCGGTGGGAAAATCCCTTCCACTTTTCTGCCCCTGGCATATTGGCTGGACTTAGGCTATTGCCAAACTCCTTAAGTGTCTGGCGCTGCTTTCTGGTTAGCGACTCCGGGGTGGCGACAAAGAGGGTAACCAGCTGGTCGCCATGCCCGTTTTTATGGAGACGGGGAACCCCCTGCTTTTTCAGCTTGAATACCTGCCCCGTCTGGCTGCCGGGCGGAATCTTGAGCTTGGCGTTGCCGTTAAGGGTAGGCACCTCTACCTCGGTGCCCAGTGTAGCCTGAACAAAGTCGATTGGCAGCTCGTAGAGGATATCATCGTTACGGCGGCTGAAGAATTCATGCTCCTTAACTGAGAGGGTGAGGTAAAGACTGCCCGTCGAGCCGCCCCTTACCCCCGCTTCCCCCTCACCTTTGAGGCGTATGTAAGTGCCGTTGTCAACTCCAGCCGGGATATTGACCGTAATTTTACGCTTGCACTTCTCCCTGCCTGTGCCCTGGCATTGGGGGCAAGGGTCGGTAATAATTCTGCCGCTGCCCTGGCACTGCTCGCAGGTGGCGGTGTGAGCGAAACGACCGAAGAGACTCTGGTGGACGCGGCGCACCTGCCCGCTGCCGTTGCAGCTGGGGCATTTCTTGGGCTGGGTGCCCGGCTTGGAGCCGACGCCCTGGCACTTTGAGCAGTTTTCGGTGCGTAATATGCTTATCTCCTTCTCACAGCCCAGGGCTGCTTCCTCAAAGGAGGTGGTGATGCTGTAGTAAAGGTCAGTGCCGCGCTGTGGTCCCCGGCGGGCGGTGGCGGTGGCTCCACCAAAGAAGGCATCAAATATATCGCCGAAACCGCCAAGGTCAAAGCCTTGTTCCCCGAACCCCTCGATACCACCATGCCCGAAGCGGTCATAGGCGGCACGCTTTTCCGCGTTGGAGAGGACTTCGTAGGCTTCGTTTACCTCTTTGAATTCTTCCCCCGCCTGCTCGTCGCGGTTGTGGTCGGGGTGATACTTGAAGGCAAGCCGGCGAAACGCCCTCCTTATTTCCTCATCAGAGGCGTCTCTATCTATGCCGAGGACTTCATAATAGTCACGCTTTAGCAT
>CAZUHO010000110.1:0-3406 GCA_964620725.1 uncultured Dehalococcoidales bacterium | reverse complement strand
GACCCGGTAGCCAAAATACCGGAATATAAGGTCTGTGCGGTTAGGATTGAGGGGGCTAAAAAATGAAAACAATCACAGCACAGAAACCATTTGACGAGATCAGCCAGGCTCTGAGTGGGGTGGAGAGGGTTTATGTGATGGGCTGTGGCACCTGCGCCACTATGTGCCACACCGGCGGTAAATCTGAAGTCCTGGATATGAAGGGCAAGCTTGAAGCTGCCGGGAAGAAGGTTACCGGCTGGATGGTGGTTCCAACCGCCTGCGATGAGCTCACCAAGGACGCCCTGGAAGAGAATGCCAAGGATATGGAAGCGGCTGATGGCATTCTGGCTATGACCTGTGCCTTTGGGCTTCAAACAATCACCCTCTATACTGATAAGCCTGTCTATCCAGCATTGAATACCTTATTTGTCGGTAAAGAGGAGGCGCCGGGACATTTTATTGAGGTCTGCATGCAATGCGGGAACTGCGTTCTGGCCACGACGGCAGGCATATGCCCTCTGGTCAGATGTGCTAAGAGCTTGCTTAATGGACCGTGCGGGGGCTCAGTAGATGGCAAGTGTGAAATATCGCCGGATATCCCTTGTGCCTGGCAGATGATTTATGACCGTCTTGCCGCTCTGGGTCAGCTAGATAAACTGGATGAGATTGTTCTCCCTCGGGACTGGAGTACCAGCTCCGCAGGCGGACCCCGCCGGATTACTATACAGGCTAATTATGATGAACAACAGCGGCAACAACCTTCTGGCTGAGGAAGCTGCGCCTGAGCGCAACCCTGAAGAATCAGCCATAAAAATGTGGCTCAGGGTGTTCGTCACCATAAGGTGGATTACCATCCTGGGCATTCTCGTTGCCACCCTGGTTGCTTCACGGATATTAGACATTGGCTTTCCCACCCTTGCCGCCTACGGCACGTGTGTCTTTGTTGCCCTGTGTAATGTGGTGCTGTTATACCAGTCCCGAAGCCTGGAAAGCATGAAGACCGCGCTGTTAATCCACCGAGCTCGAATCTACGGCACCATCCACCTCTTACTTGACCTATTAGCCTTCATTGTGCTTCTTCACTTCACCGGCGGCATAGAAAATCCCTTTATCTTCTACTTTGTGCTTCATATCATTGGGGCTAGCGTGATTCTTCACTATAGGATGGTTTATCTGTTAGCTCTGGCTAAGATTGTTGCCGTTATGCTACTGGTTGGCTTGGAGTACACTGAGGTAATACCTCATATCAATCTCGCCGGCTTTGCTCCCCCCACGCTATACCAGCAAGGGAGCTATATCCTGGCGGTTCTTGTTGTCTTGGCGACCGCCCTTTTCGCTGCCGCCCATATGGCGACATCAATTGCCGGTGAGTTAAGAAAGAGGCAGCGTGAGGTGGTGCAATTGAGCCAGCGCCTGCTCAAGAAGAGAACTGGCGAACTGGAGCGGGCTTCTAATGAGATAGTCAAGCTGGAAGAGGAGAAGAGTCGCTTTCTTCGCTTCCTGGGAATGGCCGCTCATGACCTCAAAGCCCCACTTACTGCTATCCAAGGCTTCTTGTGGGTTATGTTAGGCGGCTATGCCGGCAAACTTACTGATAAGCAGAAGAATATGCTAGAAAGAAGCAGCTACCGGATTAAGGAGCTACTTAACTTGATTAGCGACCTTTTGGATATTCCCCGCATTGAGACGGGGCAGCTTGTCGAAGAGATGAAGCAGATTTCATTGACCTATGTGGTCAAAACGTCTCTGGTGGACCTGCGCCAGTTAGCGAAGCAGAAGAAGCTGACGTTAAAGACAGAATTGCCCCGGGGCCTTCCCAAAATTCGCGGCTCAGTCCCCCGCCTTCAGCAGGTAATAACCAATCTGGTGAGTAATGCCATCAACTTTACGCCTGAGGGCTCGGTAATCATCAGGGTAAGGGCAAAGGGTAAAGAAATACGGTTTGAGGTTTTAGATACCGGGATTGGCATCCCACCACAGGACCTACCCCGAATGTTTGAGGACTTCTTCCGCGCCAGCAATGTGGAAACAAAAGGGACTGGTTTGGGGTTATCCATAGCCAAAAGGATTGTTGAAGCCCATGGCGGCAGGATATGGGTGGAGAGTCCTTGCCCGGAAACAGGCAAAGGGTGTAAATTTACCTTTACCCTGCCCATTGACAGGAAACGGAGGTGAGGGTGATGAAAGCAGGAACAAATCTAGAGAAGGTCTTAGAAAGTGGAGGGTTTGCCGTTACCGCTGAGGCTGGTCCGCCCAAGGGGACTAGCCCCGCGGTGATGGAGAGGAAGGCGGAGATGCTTCGTCGCTGCTGTGATGCCGCTAATGTAACCGATAATCAGACCGCCATTGTCCGTATGTCAAGCCTTGCCGGTTGCGTGCTTTTGAAACAGGAAAGCATTGACCCGGTAATGCAGATAGTCTGTCGCGACCGGAACCGGATTGCCATCCAGAGCGATGTCTTGGGTGCTATAGCCCTGGGTATTGGCAATATCCTCTGCCTTTCCGGTGACCATCAGAAGTTTGGCAACCATCCCACGGCTAAGAATGTCTTTGATATTGATTCCATCCAGCTAATTCAGGTCCTGAAAAACATGCGGGATGAGAAGAAATTCATGAGCGGCGAAGAAATTTCGGGGGAGGTGCCCATATTTATCGGGGCGGCGGCTAATCCCTACGCTGACCCCTTTGAGTTCCGGGTGGCAAGGCTGGCTAAGAAGGTTAAGGCCGGGGCTGACTTTATTCAGACCCAGGCAGTCTATGACGTAGCTAAATTCGTCAAGTGGATGAAGATGGTTACCGAGCGTGGGCTGGATAGGGAGGTGCATATCCTGGCTGGTATAATACCCATTAAGTCAGCAGGAATGGCGCGCTATATGAGGGACTATGTCTCCGGTGTAAGCGTCCCTGATGAGGTAGTTACCAGGATGGAGCAGGCACAGGACGCTAAGGAGGAGGGAAAAAAGATAGCCGTGGAGCTTATTGAGCAGACTAAGGAGATACCCGGAATCCACGGCGTCCATATTATGGCGGTAGGCTGGGAGGATATTGTCCCCGAAGTCACACGGCAGGCTGGATTATTGCCTAGACCTATATTATAATGGCAAGGGGGAGAAATGGCAGAGAAGATATTGTTGGTTGATGACGACCCTGATATTTTAGATGCAATAAGCATGATTCTGGAATCTCAGGGCTATAAGGTGGTTACTGCCCGGGACGGGGTTGAGGGCCTGGCTAGCCTCAGGGCGGAAAAGCCAGCGTTGATGATTCTTGACCTCCTGATGCCCAAGATGGATGGCTTTGCCGTATGCAAAGAGCTTCAAGACCCAAGATGGGCAAAGTACCGGGATATACCGATATTGATTCTAACCTCGGTGAGGGAGGAAGCCAGCCGCCGCCGCTATGAGCTGGAAACCGGGCTTGAGCT
>CAZUHO010000109.1:0-3439 GCA_964620725.1 uncultured Dehalococcoidales bacterium | reverse complement strand
ACCCCCTACCTTTTGACTGCCAGTCAAACGTTCTCCCAATTGAACTACAGCCCCACAAAGACAGTACTTAATCTAGCAAAAATTGGCGGCAAGCGCAAGCCTAGATTGGTACGCCCAGCGCTCGGAGCAGACCTCCCAGCCCCCAATAACCAACCATAGCCACACTCATCCCCTTAATCGTCTTACCACCCCAGCAAATAAGGAAATACTTGCCCAAGCCGAAGCGTAGTGCCCCGGCAGCCAGCGCCGCCGGGTAGAAGAAGGGGTTAATTATTGCCGAAACGGCAAATAGGGTTAGCGACCCCCGCCTCTCCACCCACTTTAGCATCCGTTCATAGGCTGCCTGAATCTTGCCATGCCTTATATTACTAAGGGCAGCGCCGCCACCATAGCCCGTCATATATATAGACACCCCGCCAACAGTCTCACCCAGACCGGCGGCGGCGCCAACAAACACCGGGCCAAGGTAAGGGGCAAACGAGGGTTTCATTACCGTGCCCAGGGCGAATATCACCGGCGTCATCGGCACTGGAGCCAGAATGGTGGCACCGCCAAAGACGCTGATGATAAAGGCACCGAGATAACCGTAATGCGCCATCTCCCGGATTTCCTGCCAGTAAAATATCACCCCTATTGCCAGCAGTACGGTCAGGATTATGCCCCAGACGCCTACATGGTACTCCCACCTCTTCAAAGCCTGCTTTAGCTTTTCCCGATTAATACTCGGCATGGCTCAATTTACCCTCAGGCAGCAGCCTTGGCTCCCTTCTTCAGGGTAAAGGTCAAACCCTCCTTCCCCGCATCAACCTTGACGGTATCACCGTCAGCGAATTCGCCCTGCAATATCTTGGCGGAGAGGGGATTTTCAACATAGCGCTCAACGGCTCGTCTTAACGGTCGGGCACCATATACCGGGTCATAGCCCTGCTTGACCAGCCATGATTTCGCCGCTGCCGTCAGCTCAAGGTTCAGCTTACGCTCCGCCAGACGCTCCTGCAAATCCTTCACCAGCAGTTCAACAATGCTCTGGAGTTGCTCCTCGGTTAGCTGATGGAAGACTATTATCTCGTCTATCCGATTAATGAACTCGGGGCGGAAGGTCTTCTTCATCTCCGCCAGTATCTTATCCTTCATCGCCTCATACGCCTGCTTCTGGCCTTTGGCTTCCTCTTTCTTGGCGGCAAAACCAATGCCCATATCCCGCCGGATAAGCTCACCGCCGACATTAGAGGTCATAATGACTACCGTATTCCTAAAGTCCACGGTGCGACCATGACCGTCGGTTAAACGCCCGTCATCAAGTATCTGCAAGAGGCTGCTAAAAACCTCGGGGTGCGCCTTCTCAATCTCATCCAGCAGCACCACCCGATAGGGGCGCCGTCTCACCGCCTCGGTAAGCTGTCCCCCCTCCTCATAGCCAACATATCCCGGCGGGGCGCCAATAAGCCGCGATACGGTATGCCTCTCCTGATACTCGGACATATCAAGTCTCACCATGGCGTTCTCATCATCAAACATGAATCTGGCCAGGGTCTTAGCCAGCTCGGTCTTACCCACGCCGGTGGGACCGAGGAAGATAAAGCTGCCAATGGGTCGGCGGGGGTCCTTAAGCCCGGAGCGGCTGCGCCTTATCGCCTCAGAAACAGCCGAAACCGCTTCATCCTGATTCACCAGCCTCTCGTGAAGCCTCTCCTCCATATGAAGGAGCTTCTCCACCTCGCCCTCCAACATCTGGGAGACGGGGATACCGGTCCACTTAGAGATGAGCTGGGCAATCTCCTCCTCATCCACCACCTCATCAATCTTCTCCCCCTTCAGCCACTCACTCTTCGCCCGGTTATAGTCTTCCTCAAGGCGCAAGCGCTCACTCTTAAGCTGAGCCGACTTCTCATAGTCCTGGCGCTGCGATGCTGCCTCTTCCTCATTGGTCATTTGCTTGACCTTCTGTTCTAAGGACTTAACCTCGGGCGGGGCGCTCTCGGTATCAATTCTAATCTTGCTCGCTGCCTCATCAATAAGGTCAATAGCCTTATCCGGCAGATAGCGGTCTGAAATATAGCGCTGGCTGAGTCTAGCCGCCGCCTCCAGGGCTTCGTCCTTAATCTTGACCTTATGATGCGCCTCATACCGGGGGCGGAGCCCCTTGAGCATCTCAATGGTTGCCTCAATGCTGGGCTCACTGACAAAAACTGGCTGGAGACGTCTCTCCAGCGCCTTATCCTTCTCAATGAACTTGCGGTATTCATCAAGGGTGGTGGCGCCGATACACTGCAGCTCGCCATGAGCCAGTGCCGGCTTGAGCATGTTGCTGGCATCAATTGCCCCCTCCGCCGCCCCGGCACCAACCACGGTATGGATTTCATCAATGAAGAGTATTACCTCTCCCTTTGCCTGGCGCACCTCATCCATCACCGCTTTAAGCCGTTCCTCAAACTCGCCGCGGAACTTGCTGCCGGCGACCAGCGCCCCCATATCCAGGGCTATTACCTTTCTCCCCTTGAGGGAATCAGGAACGTCATCAGCCACAATCTTCTGCGCCAAGCCTTCGGCGATAGCCGTTTTACCAACGCCGGCATCACCGACAATCACCGGGTTATTCTTGGTGCGCCTGGTGAGTACCTGCATTACCCGCTTAATCTCATCCTCCCGACCGATAACCGGGTCAAGCTTTCCCTCCTTCGCCAGCTCGGTGAGGTCACGACCGTACTTCTTCAGGGAGCGGTACCTCTTCTCCGCCCTGGCATCGGTAACCCGATGCCCGCCGCGGATTTCCTGAAGGACGCGGTATACCTTTTCCTGGTCAACGCCAAAACGTTTAAGGATTTTAGCCGCCTCCCCCTTTTCCTCCCCAGCGATGGCAATAAGCATGTGTTCCGTGCCGATAAACTCGTCCTTTAGCCTGTCCGCCTCATCCCCTGCCCGCTTCAGCAGGCTGGCAATGCGGGGGGTGGCATAGACCTGCCCCGTCTCATAGGCGGCTTTAGGGAATTTCTCCAGGACAGCTTCTACCTGCTTCTTTACTTCGTCAATATCAACACCAAGCCCACTCAGGATGTCACCGACTAAGCCAGCCTCCTGCTGGAGTAGTGCCATCAGGATATGCTCCACATCCCACTGGCTGTGGCGATACTTCTGGAGCAGCTCCTGGGATAAAGCCAGCGCCTCCTGTGCCTGTTCCGTAAATCTCTCCTGCCTCATAATCTACCTACCTCAAATCCAATTACAATTCTGGCATCGCCATTAATATTTTATCCCTATATATATTATCACAAACAAGCCCCATAATTGCAATTGCTTATCAACCTCACCCCCTGTGTCCCCCTCTCCAATCTCGGAGAGGGGGAGGAAAAGAAAGAGGGGCTGACGCCCCTCTTAGACACCCCGCTTTTAACGGTCTTCTTTTTCCCATACCCACCCACCCAAAAAGGTTTCACCTCTT
>CAZUHO010000108.1:0-3460 GCA_964620725.1 uncultured Dehalococcoidales bacterium | reverse complement strand
TATCAACCGTTGACTTCATCTTCTGGTATACCGACCAGTCGGCATCTGAGTTGCCCGGCGCACCGGCTCCCCCCACCCTGGACTTGAGCCTCTGGTATACCACCTCCGGCGGCGCCTCAACCCGCACCAGCACCAGCTTAACCTCCAGCCGCTCAGCGATATTATAGAGGCGCTCACGGTTCCGCTCTGATAAATTGGTGGCATCTAAAATAAGGGAAATCCCTTTTTTGAACAGACCTTCAATGAGGTGGTGCAGTGCCCGGAAAAGACGGGTGCTCTCCTCGGGGCTGTAACTTGGCGAGGGGAAAAGCGTCTTGCGTAAGGCGTCGCTTTCCAGGACAACAAAGCGCAGTCTCTCGGCTAATTTAGTGCAGAAGTAGCTTTTTCCTGTCCCGGGCAAGCCGCTGACGACGATAAAAGCGGGCTTGACCACCGGCTCGGGAAGCTTCCCCAAGCTATCGGCCAGTCGCCTTACATCAGAACTAAGCTGACTATCCCCCACACCACCAATTATAGAGTGTTTGCCTCATTTTGGCTAGATGGCTTTATCTTTTACTCTTCCGCCCGCGGTCGAAGAGAAAACCCTTCACACTCTTAGCCCTAGCCAGAGCCGGCATGGCCGTGGGGATAAACTTTATCAGTATTATCAAGCCGAGGACAACAGTGAAGATGATAAACGGTGTCGAGTGCATGCCCAGCCAGCTAATGAAAGGCAGAGAAAGCAGCCCGATGCCCATAGACAGGGCGACATTGCGGGTAATTATAAAGGGTATCAAGATTATAACGAAGAGGAAGGCTAAGCCCCATGGATACCCATAGAGGGGAAACAGGATGACCATGGAACCTATGGCCGCCCCCATACCCTTCCCCCCGCTGAATTTTAGCCAGACCATCCAGTTGTGACCAACCACCGATGCCAATGCCGCCGCCATTACCCAGGGCTGGGACACATCCAGCAGCCAGTAGGCTACGGCTACAGCGGCCGCCCCCTTGCACACGTCAACAATGCCCACCACCACCGCTGGGAGCAACCCCACCTCCCGGTAGACATTCAAGCCGCCAACGTTACCCCCGCCCAGCCGGCGAACGTCCTTGCCCGTAGCCACACGGGTGGCAAGATAGGCGGTGGGAATGGAACCAAGCAGATAGCCAAGGACTATGGCTATAACCCCTTTAACTATAATCTCAATACCCATTAATCCTCCTTATAAAAAGCAAGTCCCAGGGTGCCGGTGCCAACGGCATAGCCCATCACCGGGCTAAACTCGGTAATCCAGAGCTCGGCGCAATTGAATTCGGATGCCACCCGCTCCTTCAGCTTCTGGGCATCATCCGGGGCGTAGGCGTGCATCACCGCCACGTGGACCGGGCTTTGCCCCACCTTGTTTCTCATTATCTTGAGCATACGCCCTATGCCCCCCTCCTTGCTCCTTGATGCGCCGATAAAACGAATCAATCCTGAGGACGGAGGGGACATACCAAGCACTGGTTTGATATTAAGCATTGACGCCGCCTGGGCGGCTATCTTGGGTATGCGCCCGGTACGGTAAACATGTTTGATGGTATCCAGAGAGGCAAGCCAGCTAACCTTGTCCATCATCTCCTTTGCCGCCTTAAGTGCTTCAGCCAGGCTCTTGCCCGCCGCCGCTGCCTTAGCCGCCGCCAGGACAACAAAGCCTTCAGCAGCAGTAACCGTCTTGGAGTCCAGTATTTCTATGGAGAGATGGGGAAGTTCTTTCTCGACGTGCTCCTTTGCCTTATGAGCGGCATCATTGGCACCGCTAATTTTAGCCGAGAGGGTAATGCAAAGGATGTTTTTAGCCTGTTTAGCTGCTTCCTGGTAGGCATCAACGAAACTGCCGGGCGAGGCACCGGCTACCTGAAACGAATCCGGGTCTTTCAGAAAGAGCTCGTAAGCCTGGGAAGGGGTTATGTCCACCCAGTCCCGATAGAGCTTATCCCCGTAGCGAATGGGGATGGGGGCAATGACAATCTTATACTTATCGACCAGTTCCCTGGTGAGGCAAGCTATGCTGTCAGCAACAATAGCCACCTTAGCCGCCATAAAATACCCCCTTTATTCTTCAGAATAAAAGGCGAGTCCCAAGGTTCCGGTACCGGTGGCATAGCCCATCAGCGGGCTAAACTCGGAAATCCAGATTTCAGCACAGTTGAATGCAGACGCCACCCTCTCCTTTAGCTTCTCGGCTTCTTCCAGGGCATAGGCATGCATCACGGCTACGTGGACCGGTTTCTGCTCCACCCTGTCTCTCATCATCTTGAGCATCCGCTCTATGCCACCCTCCCTGCTCCTCACCGCCCCCTTAAAACGCACCACCCCTGAGGAAATAGTAAGCAGTGGTCTGATATTGAGCAGAGAACCTGCCCGGGCAGCTATCTTGGGTATGCGCCCGGAGCGGTAAACATAGCGGATGGTATCCAGAAAGGCAAAAAATGTAACCTTGCCCCTTATTTCCTCGGCGACCTTAACCACCTCAGCCAGGCTCTTGCCCGCTGCCGCCGCCCGAGCCGCCGCCAGGGCAACAAGACCCTCGGCGGCAGTAGCCATCTGAGAGTCCATCACCTCAATGGAAGTCTGGGGAAGCTCCGCCTTGACCTGCTCTTTGGATAGTTTGGCAACATCATGCGTATTACTTAATTTAGACGAAGCGGTAACGCAGAGGATATTTTTGATTCTTTTGCCTGCCTCGCGGAAAGCCTTAAGGTAGTCCCCGGGCGATGGCGCCGACGTGCTCCAGGACTCGGGAGCTTTTAAAAACAGCTCATATGCCTGTTTAGGGGTAATGTCCACCCAGTCCTTATAAACCTTACCAGCAAAGTGGATATTGAGAGGCACAATCTTAATCCGGTACTTCTCTACCAATTCCTTGGTGAGACAAGCCAGACTGTCAGTAACAACGGCTACCTTTTGCATAATAACCCTCCAGCGAAATAATAGCCTAAGCTGACTGCTAACCGGTATGCTTCAGCGTTCGTTCTACTAGCGCCGGACTGAGCAAAAGAAGCAACATTACCACAACCAGAACCAAAAGGGCAGGCAGACTGAGCCTACCCTCGGTATAATAAGTAATCATGGTTAAGGTTAGCAGTCCCGATACCACCAAGACCGAAACCCTTAACCAGCGCTTTCTCAGGCGAATAAACGTTGCCACCGTCAGGGCAAAGGCGAGGAAGGTCAGTCCAATCCAGGGGGCAAAATCCTCGATGCTCTGCAGCCAGTACCCCGGTAATTTATTTATCGGCTCAACCGCCATGAACCAGCCGATAATGGCCGGCACGGGAAGCAGCATCAGCGAGGTATATAGCCAGTCCCTCCTTATGGTCTTAACCGTAATGGAGTATAAAAGCCATAATGCCAGCGGCAGATAGATGACTATTGCCACCCAAGACCAGCCGTGGGGCAGATAGAGTAAGAGGAGACCAGCTGCCACCACCGGCA
>CAZUHO010000107.1:0-3469 GCA_964620725.1 uncultured Dehalococcoidales bacterium | reverse complement strand
GGCGGGAGTAGCTCAGTGGTAGAGCATCTGCTTCCCAAGCAGAGGGTCGCGAGTTCGAACCTCGTCTCCCGCTCCACTAGATGGGGCTACAGCTCGTAAGGAAGATAAAATGGGAAAGGGGCGCAAAGGGTATCTAATTTTACTCCTAGGACTAGCCCTTATATTGTCAGCCTGTTGCCAGCCCACGCCGCCATCCGATACCACACCCCCACCGCCAATAACCGGTCTGGTTGCCAGCGATGCCTATAACGGCAGAGTAGTCCTGAGCTGGGAGCAGAGCACCGCCGAGGACTTTTCCCATTACAATATATACCAGAGCCTGGCAGAGATAATAGATGTCACCGTAATGGTACCTGCATACCAGCTAGGAGACATTACCTTCAACAGCCTTGAGGTAACCGGGCTGGAAGACGGGACTGAGTACTGCTTTGCCGTAACCGCAGTGGATGACAGCGGCAACGAAAGTTTGCCGACAACGATAAGTGAAACGCCGGTGGCTGAAGAACCACCGTCCCCGGATACCACCCCGCCGGAGACGACAATGGTTAGCGCCCCGGCTGAAACTGTAACCGATGGTGACGTGAGTTTCCAGTGGACAGGCAGTGATGATAGTACTGACACCGCTGACCTGCTCTACTCATACATGCTAGAGGGGTATGACGCTGATTACTCGCCGTTCACCGCCGATACCAGTAAGAGCTATACCAGCCTGGCTGACGGGCAGTATGTCTTCTATGTCAAGGCGCAGGATGAGGCAGGCAATATTGACCCCACCCCAGCCACCAGCAGTTTTACCATAGCCACTTCAACCTCAGGTGGTCTAAAGGTACTCGGCAACAGCGAACTGAACCGTATTGCCGTCGGTGCTGATGGCGAGAGCGTCTATGCCCTTGATTCGGTGAATACCAAACTTTACAAGTCAAGCAATGGCGGTCGGGGGTGGCTTGACATATCCGCCGGCGTTGTCGGCGCCGCCACCTGGGACGAGCTGGCAATAGCCCCTGATACCGCCGAGGTAGTGGCTTTAGTTACCAGTGGCCGACGTGAAGTTTGCTTATCAACCAACGGCGGAACTACCTTTTTCGCCATGGGTCTGGCAGGCAACCTTGCCCCTGGCGAGCTGGTGCGGTGTATTGCCATCTCCCCGCCCTATAGCGGGTCAACCAGGGAAATCGCCGTTGGCACCTCCACCGGCAATGGGGGTGGAAGGGTCTGGGTTAATATCATCCCCTCGGCGGGCTGGATGGACGTCAGCAGCGGTGCCGCCGGCTGGCTGCCGGGAGCGCCGCCAATATTGGGCACTGACGTTTTCGCCATAGAGTATTCGGCGGGGTTTATCGGTGATAAGACCATACTGGCTGTTGTCTCCTCTGGTCCTGTCCCTGATACCGATGACACCTACCTCTACCTCGGTTTAAGGGGAGTGGGGGGCACTACCACATGGAATAATAATGTGTTACCGGGTTATCCCGTGGAAATTTGCCAGTCGGGCGGGGACACGCCGGGTTCACCCCTTACCTATGCCGACCTGGCTCTGCCCTCAAACTACGTTGGTTCAGATATATCACTGCGGCACGTCTATGCCTGCTGGTCTGATAATCCGCCGGGGGTGGCTATGGCTGGCAATCCCAATGATGACGTCTATCGCCTTGATGACATCTCCTGTACCCGGCTCTATGTTGGTGGTTCCGCTGAGTTTGCCGTCTCCAGCCTGGCTTATCACGGCACCAGTTACGCCGGTAAGCTGCTAGCCGGAGCAGTGAGGGGTGACCCCGCGCAGTTTAGTATCCAGGTATACTTTACCTCCGGGCCGCAGTCTGGATTGCCTACCTGGAATTCCAGCCTCAAGCCCCCCACCGGCCTCCACGAAGCTCAAGTCGCTTGGTCTCCTGATGGCAGTACCGCCTACTGCGGCACGAGCACTATCGGCGGTGCTGGGGGTGACCAGAGTGCCTTCTCAGTAAGCACTGATGACGGTGTTAGCTGGAACCAGATAGGACTTATTGATGCTTGAGCGGGGTACCTGTAATTTTACCTGGTCTGGCGGCAGTTAAGAGGTAGTTGCCGTTTCCTTCTTCATCATGGCTTCGACTTCAGCGTAGGGTATCTTTACCTTGGGGAGTACCGGCTTTCCATCAGGTCCCATCTCAATGGCGCCGGTAGGGCAAATGAAGGCACAGTCCCCACAGCCAATGCAGTCCTCACTTAGTTCATAAGCATAGAAGGGGGCAGCCACCTCCCTGTAGATACCCCGGTTGACCAGGCTTATCGCCGACTTGCCCATTATCTCCTGGCAGGCTCTGACGCACAGTCCGCAGAGAATACAGTCCTGGTCCCCCAGAACAAACCTTGGCTTCTTAACCCCATACTCCTCGGCCAGCTCCTGTATCCTCTTTACGTTGGGGCATCTGGCTAACATAAGCTCGATTATGCCCTTGCGCAGCTTCCTCACCCTTTCCGTGTTGGTCTTTACCACCAGCCCTGGCTTAACCGGGTAAAGGCAGGCAGCGACAAATTTAAACTTGGAACCTCCGTCCTCACTTACCTCAACGGTGCATATCCGGCAAGCCCCGTAGGGTTTGACTGCGGGATGATGACAGAGAGCCGGGATATTTCCGATTCCGGGCATGCGCTCTACAGCCTCCAGAATAGTCTGGCCGGCTGACACCACAATATCCTTATCGTCAACGGTGAAGTGAACGGCGCCAACCCCTTCGGCGTCCTCCACCTCGATAGAGGTCTCACCATTAATCCATACCTTAGCCATAATTATCTCCCTTCACTGTCTTATTACTGCCTTAAACTTACAAACGTCATAGCAAGCTCCACACTTTATACACAGGCTCTGGTTAATCGTGTGGGGCTCTCTCTTCTCTCCGCTGATGGCACTCGTAGGGCATGCCCTCAAACACCTGAGGCAGCCTTCACACTTCTCAGGGTCAATAGAGTACTGGACTAACTCCCGGCAAACCCCAGCCGGGCACTTTTTCTTATCGATGTGGGCTATGTACTCATCCCGGAAATATTTAAGGGTGCTCAGCACGGGATTGGCTGCGGTTTGACCCAGGGCGCAAAGGGCGCCACCGCTCAAGACCCCCGCCAGGTCCTCCAGGGTATCAAGGTCTTCTTTCTTACCCTTTCCCTGAGTAATCCTGTTCAGGATCTCGCTCATCCGGTTTAAACCCTCCCGGCAGGGGGTACATTTGCCGCATGATTCTCCTTTGAGGAACTCGATGAAGTAGCGGGCGACATCAACCATACAGGTGTCCTCGTCCATGACTATCATGCCCCCCGAGCCCATCATCGAGCCCAGCTTGGTGAGCTCGTCAAAGTCCACCGGGGTGTCGAGATGCTGCTCGGGGATGCAGCCACCGGAGGGACCACCAGTCTGCACCGCCTTGAACTTCTTGCCGTCGGGGATACCGCCGCCAATGTCGTAGATCATCTCCCTGAGGGTTATCCCCATGGG
>CAZUHO010000106.1:0-3476 GCA_964620725.1 uncultured Dehalococcoidales bacterium | reverse complement strand
TTACCCCGGAGAAAACCGGGCTTTGTGGCTCCTATAACTGGATGGACTGCAAGGCTTCTTATGAGATTAACCCTACCGGACCGAATCAGCCGGTGCCCAAGGGGGAGACCCTCGATGCCAAGCTGGGGCAGTGGAAGGGAGTGAATGATTTTATCTATAAGGCTTCCCGGGGCAACCTGGACCACTATAATATGTACAGCATAGTCTATGACCCATGGACTACCTGTGGCTGCTGTGAGTGTATTGCTGCCGTTCTTCCCCTGTGTAACGGGGTAATGACGGTAAATCGGGAGTATGCCGGAGAGACCCCCTGCGGGATGAAGTTCACCACCCTGGCGGGGACTATCGGTGGTGGTTTGAGCACCCCCGGCTTTGTCGGGCATGGCAAGTACAATATCTGCCAGAGGAAATTCATCTTAGCCGATGGTGGTATAAAAAGGCTGGTCTGGATGCCCAAGATGCTCAAGGAGGAGATTGCTGACCGTCTTAAGGCGAGGGCTGAGGAGATGGGCATACCAAATTTGCTGGATATGATTGCCGATGAGACGGTTGGTGTAACCGAGGAGGAGATTTTGCCCTTCCTCCAGGAGAAAGGGCATCCGGCTTTGACTATGGATCCAATACTGGGCTAGAGAGGAGCATGAAAATATGGCGCTTACTGGAATAGAGATATTTAAGCTGCTGCCTAAGACTAACTGTAAAGAATGCGGAGAGCCAACCTGTCTTGCCTTCGCTATGAAGCTAGCGGCGGGTAAGGCTGACCTTTCCGCCTGCCCCTATGTCTCGGAGGATACAAAAGCCAAGCTGAGTGAAGCCTCTGCTCCTCCTATCATGCCGGTTACTATCGGTGTTGGCGACAGGGCGTTAAAAGTCGGTGGCGAGACGGTCATGTTCCGCCATGAAAAAAGGTTTGACAACCCTCCCGGTCTTGCCATTCTCATCAGCGACAGCATGGCTGATGCTGAGATTGCCGGCAGGCTGGAGAAGTTCAACAGTCTTCAATATGAGAGGATAGGTCTCACCCTTCGAGCTGATTTGGTGGCAGTGAAGGCTGATTCGGGCGACGGCGCCAAATTCGCCGCCGTAGCCGGTAAGGTAAAGCAGAATACCGACGGTGGCATTATCCTGATGAGCACCGACCCTAACGTCCTGGCTGAGGGGCTGAAGGTCTGTGCTGACCGCAAACCACTGCTCTATGCGGCTACCGAGGAAAATCTGGATAAGGTGGCGGAGCTGGCTAAGGGAAGCCCCTGCCCGGTGGCGGTGAAAGCCTCCAACGTGGAGAAACTGGCTGAACTAACGGCTAAGCTGACCGAGGCTGGGGTTAAGGATATCGTAATTGATTCCGGCTCAAGGACAGTGCGCCAGGCATTTGATGACCAGATAATCATCAGAAGTGCTGCCCTGGCCAAGAAATTCCGTCCCCTTGGCTTCCCCACCATTGTTTTCCCCTGCGAGATGACCGATGACCCCATGAAGGAGGCAGTGATTGCCTCTATTTTCGTGGCTAAGTACGGTGGTATTATCGTTCTCTCCGATTTTCAAGGAGAGAGCCTTTTCCCGCTCCTGGTGGAAAGGCTTAATATCTATACCGACCCCCAGCGCCCGTTGGCAACCACCGAGGGAATCTACCCCATTGGTGAGCCTAAGGAAGACTCGCCGGTGCTTATCACCTCTAACTTTTCCCTCACCTATTTCATCGTCTCTGGCGAGATAGAGTCCAGCCGGGTTCCCACCTGGCTTCTGGTAAAGGATACTGAGGGGCTTTCCGTGGTAACTGCCTGGGCGGCAGGAAAATTCGTTGCTGACGTTATTGCCCCCTTTGTTAAGAAGTGCGGTATTGCCGATAAGGTCAAGCACCACAAGCTGGTGATTCCAGGAAACGCCGCCGCCGAGAGCGGGGGCTTGGAAGAGGAGCTACCTGGCTGGGAGATTCTGGTTGGTCCCAGGGAGGGGGCTAATATCCCCGCCTATCTTAAGACATGGAAGCCGTAGGAGAGAAAGATGATTCTTATTGGCGAGAATTTGAATATAATGTCAAACACCATCGGCCCGGCGCTGAAGGAAAGGAACCCCAAGCCTATTCAGGAGCTGGCTAAGGCTGAGACTGATATTGATTATATTGACCTTAACATTGGCCCCGCTAGGAAGGCGGGGGATGAGTTGATGGAGTGGGTGGTTAAGACAGTGCAGGAGGTTACCGATAAGCCATTATCCCTGGATACCACCAACCCGGTGGCTATGGAGGCGGGGTTGAGGGTGTGCCAGGGCAAGGCATTGATTAACTCCATCTCCCTGCAACCGGAGCGGCTGGAGCAGGAGTTACCCCTGGTTAGTAAATATAATGCCTCTATGATTGGGCTGTTGTGGGGGGTGGAGGGGATGCCCCGCGACGCCGCCGAAAGGGGGATCCTTGTCGCTGAGCTATTATATAAAACCGGCGAGGCGGGTGTCCCCGGTGAGGATGTCTGGATAGACCCCATTCTGACCCCGGTGTCGGTGGAGATAAACCAGGTACAGTCCTGTTTTGAGTTTGTGGGTATGCTCAAGGATATTGCCCCCGAGTGTAAATCCACCATAGGACTATCTAATATCTCCAACGGCACCCCGCAAAACCTGAGAACCCATCTTAATCGGGTATGCCTGATAATACTTATGAGGCACGGGCTTTACTCAGCAATCGTTGACGCTTTTGATTCTGAGTTAATCGCCATCGCCCGGGGCAAGAGGCCGGAGCTGGTCCAATTGGTGCAGCGGATGATGGATGGCGAAAGACCTGACATCTCCTCTTTGACCGAGGAAGAGGCAAGGTATGCCAAAACTTTCAGGGTTCTTACCGGCGAGAGCCTATATTCACATTCCTGGCTTGAGCTATAAAGGGGGAGATAGATGAGCTTGCAGCCTCTCTTTGAGGCAGGAAAGTTTGTGGTCACGGCAGAGGTTGGCCCCTTGAAAGGGACCGATGTTACCGAGATAGGGGAGGTGGCTGGGGTCCTGCGGGGTAGGGTAGCTGGCACCAATGTTACTGACCAGCAAAGCTCGGTGATGAGACTGGGCTCACTGGCAGTCTGTCACCTGCTGAAAGAGAAGGGGCTTGACCCCATATTCCAGTTGACCTGCCGCGATAGAAACAGGCTGGCGTTGCAGTCTGACCTTTTGAGCGCTCATGTTCTTGGCATTGAGAACGTTCTCTCTATCACCGGCGATTTACCGGTGCTTGGCGACCATCCCCAGGCAAAACCAGTCTATGACCTGGATGCGGTACACCTCCTTGAAGCGATAAAGAAGTTAAACGAAGGTTATGATATGGCGGGCAATGAGCTCAAGGGGAAGACGAATTTCTTCCCCGGGGCGGTGGTCAATCCCGGCTCAAATACCCGGGCTGGCTTTGAGCTCCAAATTATAAAGATGGAGAAGAAGATTAACGCTGGAGCTAGGTTTTTTCAGACCCAGGCTATCTATGAGCCTGACGCCTT
>CAZUHO010000105.1:0-3509 GCA_964620725.1 uncultured Dehalococcoidales bacterium | reverse complement strand
GCCCGGCGGCAAAGAAGCGGAGAGCGGCAAGCGGGTCTATTGATTCTCCCATTACTACGCTTAAGGGGGTTAGCACCACCCTGGCGGCCAAGTTCAAGCGCCTGGGGGTGGAAACGGTTCGCGACCTGCTCTATTTCTTTCCCCACCGCCACCTTGACTACAGCCAGAGGAAGCATATCTCCCAGCTTACCGAGGGGGAGGAGCAGACGATCATCGCCAACGTGTGGGAGACTAAGGTGGTTATGCCTGGCGGCAGGCGCAGCACCGAGGCTATTGTCGGCGATGAGACGGGTAACGTGCGGGTGCTGTGGTTTAATAATCCCTACCTGGTAAAGCAGCTGCCGACTAACAGCCGGGTGGTCCTTAGCGGCCGGGTGGGCTTGTTTAATGGGCGGCTTGTCTTTGAATCTCCGGAGTGGGAGCTTTTGGAGGACAAGGAGCTGGTTCACACCGGGCGCCTGGTTCCTCTCTATTCCCTTACCCAGGGGTTGCACCCCCGCCAGGTAAGGAAGCTGATGAAAGAGGTTGTTGACCAGTGGGCATGGCAGGTAGAGGACTTTTTGCCCGCCGAGCTGAGACAGCGCTGTAACCTGTTTGAGCTGCCTCAGGCGATAGCCCAGGCTCACTATCCCGAGAATGAAGCCGCCAAGGACAGGGCGAGGGTCAGCCTTGCCTTTGACGAGCTTTTTATCCTGCAATTAGGGGTGCTGGCCAGAAAGCGCGAGTGGCAGGAGGGCCAGCCGGGCAACTCTTTTAATATAAAGACGCCGGTGCTGGATGCCTTTTTAAGCTCCTTACCCTTTGAGCTGACGGCGGCTCAGCAAAAGGTGCTTGGCGAGATATTAGCTGACCTTAAAGAGCCAAAGCCGATGTCCCGATTGTTGCAGGGGGAGGTGGGCAGCGGCAAGACCGTGGTCGCCACCGCCGCCCTTCTTGTGGGGGCTGCCAGCGACTATCAGGGGGCATTCATGGCGCCGACGGAAATCCTGGCTGAGCAGCATTTCGCTAATGTCTGCCAGCTTCTATCTAGGGCTGGTGAGCAGGTGTCCGAAGAAGAAAACCTGCGCCGTTACTCCGGGCTGTTATCCCGCCCCCTTACCGTGGCGCTGCTTATTGGCGGCATGAATCAGGCGCGGAAGCAGGAAATCCAGCAGCTTATTCTAAGCGGGGATATAGATATTATTATCGGCACTCACGCCCTTATTCAGAAGGAGGTTGAGTTTAAGCGGTTGGGGCTGGCGGTGGTTGATGAGCAGCACCGCTTTGGCGTTACCCAGCGCTCAGCACTGAGGCAGAAAGGGTTTAACCCCCACGTCTTGGTAATGACGGCAACACCCATCCCCCGCACCTTAGCCCTGACCCTTTACGGCGACCTTGACCTGTCGGTCATAGATGAGCTTCCCCCGGGGAGGCAGGTGGTGAAGACCAAGTGGCTCAAGCCGGCTCAGCGGGATAGCGCCTATGCCTTTCTCCGTAAGCAGGTAGCCGAAGGTCACCAGGCGTTTATTATCTGCCCCCTGGTTGAAGAATCTGAGGCGATTGAGGCTAAGGCAGCGGTGGCGGAATACGAGCGCCTCTCTCAGGAGGTCTTTCCCGACCTCAGCCTGGGCTTGATTCACGGGCGGATGTCGGTGGCGGAAAAGGACGAGGTGATGCACCACTTTCGCTCCGCCGAACTGGATATTCTGGTTTCAACTCCGGTGGTGGAGGTGGGTATAGATGTGCCCAACGCCACGGTGATGCTGGTGGAGAGCGCCGACCGCTTTGGCTTATCGCAGCTGCACCAGTTTCGTGGTCGGGTGGGGCGGGGGGAGGAGCAGAGCTACTGCATGCTCCTGGCGCAGAACCCTTCCGAGATAGGCAGGGAGAGGTTGGACTTGATTGGGAAGATTCAGGATGGCTTTCAACTGGCTGAGGAGGACCTGAGGCTGCGGGGTCCGGGGGAGTTCTTTGGTACCAGGCAGAGTGGCCTCCCCGACCTGCGTATGGCTAAGCTCTCCGATGTTGCTCTATTAGAATTAGCCAGGGACGAGGCAATAAGGCTCTTTGGGAAGGATCCCACCCTGAAGAAGCCCGAGCACCGCCTTCTGGCTAAGGAGCTGGCTCGGGTGTGGCAGAAGGGTGGGGAGTGGAGCTAGCTTTTACCAGCGTTTTTCTTCCCACCCTCCCGCCCTTAGGAACTCTGCTCATTGACCTTAGTGGGTGGGAGGGTGGGAAAGAATGCCTTGGGGGAGTGGTGGGTGGGGTTAATAAAAATACAGGGTTGTCCTTGACAAGGGTTGTCCTTGACAGTTGACTTTGTGTTATAATCTGGGCATAGTGATTGAGCAAAAGCCAATATAGCCTGGCAAGCCTGTTTAGGGGCTTTTCAGGATTTTTGCTTAAAAAGGAGGTGAATAGCTTGAAAGGAAAGGTAAAGAAGCTCATCGGTGATAGAGGCTTCGGTTTCATCACGGCTGAAGACGGCTCGGAGGTTTTCTTCCACCGCTCCGATTTACTTGAAGCGGACTTTGATACCATGGAAGAAGGCGCCGATGTTGAGTTTGACCTGGAAAGTGGAGCCAAAGGACCCCGGGCGGTAAAGGTAAAGCTGGCTTCCGAAGGTTAGTACCGCGGTAACCCGCTTCTCTGTTCTGAATTAAGCATGCTGCTTCTCTGAAGCAAGCGCTGAGTTATCTGCTTCAGAGAGATATTTCTGTTGCATAAAAGCCGAAGTTACTGACGGCGTACATTCAACATGCTATAATCTGGGCATAAATGATTAGGCAAAGGCTCATAGAGCTAATAACGCAGGCGGTAAGCAAGGCCCAGGAGTCGGGCAAGCTGCCTTCGGTTACCCTGCCTGAGATTGCCATAGAACACCCCCAGAACCCGGAGCATGGGGACTATGCCTCAAGCTTACCCTTGAAACTAGCGCGGGCGACGGGCGTTAGTCCCTTGGCTATTGCCGAGGAGGTGGTCGGGCTTATCGCTGCCAGTCCCGAGGTCAGCCGGGCTACGGTGGCACCGCCGGGATTTATCAATTTCACCCTGAGCAGTGGCTGGCTAACTGAGCAGGTGGCTTCAATACTGAAGGCTGGCGAATCCTACGGCAATATTGACCTTGGGCGGGGCAGCCGCGTGCAGCTGGAATTCGTTAGCGTCAACCCCACCGGACCGCTCCATGTCGGTCATGGTCGTGGGGCTATTCTGGGCAGCACCCTGGCTAATGTCCTGGCCGCTGCCGGCTATAAAGTAGAAAAGGAATACTATATTAATGATGCCGGCAGCCAGATAGACGCCTTTTATCGCTCTCTTTATGCCCGCTATCAGCAGTCCTTGAACGTTGACGCCGAGATGCCAGCCGACGGTTATCTCGGTAGCTATATGGTTGACCTGGCCAAGGAGATTATTGCTGAGGAAGGGAATAAATTTCTTTCCCTGCCGGAGAAAAAGGCAGTAGCCCAGCTGGGTCATATCGGCTTGGTCAAGATAATAAAGCAGATTAAGGGCGACCTTGAGCGATTAGG
>CAZUHO010000104.1:0-3537 GCA_964620725.1 uncultured Dehalococcoidales bacterium | reverse complement strand
TTAAAGAATTAACCTTTGCCCCGCCTGATTTCAATAGCTTCCCCTGCCTCAAGCTAGCCATTGAGGCAGGGAAAAAGGGAGGAACCTATCCCGCAGTGCTCTGCGGCGCCGATGAGGTCGCCGTTGGGCTTTTCTTATCCGGGCGCATCAAGTTTACTGATATCGCCCGGCTGGTTGAGCAGGCGCTGGAGAAGCACAAGGTTATATCCCACCCCACCCTGGAGGAAATCCTGGCGGCGGATAACTGGGCCAGGGAGACGGTCTCTGGGCTTACCAAGGGGCTTACCAAGGAGCACGGCAAATGATACTGACCATAGTCGCTGGTATTATCGTCCTCTCCGTACTTGTCATTGTCCATGAGCTGGGGCACTTCATTACGGCCAAGGCTACGGGGGTATTGGTGGAGGAATTCGGCATCGGTTTCCCGCCGCGCTTATACGGTAAGAAGTGGGGGGACACCATATATTCCATCAACTGGATACCCTTCGGCGGTTTTAACCACATCTCCGGAGAGGTAGACCCCAAAGCGCCGCGGGCGCTTGCCGCCAGGGGCTACGGCGTCAGGCTGCTGGTTATCGGCGGCGGCATAGTGATGAACCTGCTTCTGCCTTTCGTCCTGCTATCGGCGACCTACATGATTCCCCACGATATAGTTAGCGGACAGGTGATGGTAGAAGAGGTCGCCCCGGGCTCACCGGCGGAGATGGCGGGCATAATGCCAGAAGATACCATCATCAGCATCAATGACCGAGAGGTAAAAAGCGGCAGCGACCTCAGCCGCTATATTCAACTCAATCTGGGCAGGGAAATTACAGTATCCGTAGAACATGCCGATGCCACCACCGAGACCGTGGCACTCACCCCCCGCTGGCAGCCCCCGGAGGGGGAGGGGGCAATCGGCGTATTATACCTGACCGAAAACCCGGTTATCGTCAGCGAAAGCTATCCCTTCTGGCAGGCAATCCCCATCGGAGCGCGTTCCTGTATTGAGGTTCTTGTTTTGTACAAGAATGGAATAACGGGCATGATTATGGGCACGGTACCGTTCACCCCGGCGGGGCCGGTGGGTATCGTGCAGATTACGGGAGAGGTGGCTCATGCCGGGATAAGCCCGCTGCTGGAACTAACGGCATTTCTCAGTATAGCCCTTGCCATAACCCAGCTAATACCCTTTCCCGGTCTTGACGGCGGCAGGATTATATTTGTCCTGCTGGAGTGGATACGGCGGGGTAAACGCGTCTCTCCCAGGGTTGAAGGCATCGTGCACTCTATCGGCTTCATGATATTGATAGCCTTACTTATAGCGATTACCTACCAGGATATTATTCGCTGGGTAAGCGGGGAGAGCCTATTACCATGAACTTTTTATATCTTTTCCCACCCACCGCCCTTTAAGGAAGGAGCAAAAAGGGACATCACAGAGAAGCGAAGCCAGATAGGGTGGGCTGGGTGGGAAGAAAAAGTTAAGTTAAAAGGGGGAGGGGGTAGATATAAGCCATGAACCCAAGGCGAAGGTCTAAACCGATTCAGATTGGCGGGGTAACCGTCGGCGGTGATGCCCCTATCGTGGTGCAATCCATGACCAAGACCGACACCAGAGACGTGAGGGCGACCATCGCCCAGATAAAGGAGCTTGAGGACCGCGGCTGCGAGCTGGTGCGGGTGGCTGTGCCCGATATGAAAGCCGCCGAGGCAATCTCGCCCATAAAACAGGGCGTCTCCATTCCCATAATCGCCGATATTCACTTTGACTACCGCCTTGCCCTGATGGCGCTGGTGGCTGGGGCTGACGGGCTGAGGCTAAACCCGGGCAACATTAGTGAGCCGGAAAAGGTGAAAAAAATAGTCCAAGCCGCCAGGGAAAGGGGCGTCCCCATCCGCATCGGGGTCAACGCCGGCAGCCTGCCCAAGCCCAAAAAACCAAAACTAAGCACCGCTGAGCAGATGGTTGAGGCAGCACTGGAGCAGGTAAGACTATTGGAAAGCCTTGACTTTGACCTGATAAAGGTCTCGCTCAAAGCCTTTGACGTCCCCACCACCATTGAGGCCTACCAGAATATCGCCCGGAAGATAGCCTACCCCCTGCACCTCGGCGTTACCGAAGCCGGCACGCCAAGGACGGGCATTATCCGCAGCACGGTGGGCATAGGCACCCTTTTATATCAGGGCATCGGCGACACCATCCGCGTTTCGCTAACCGCCCACCCCAGAGAAGAAGTCATCGCCGGCTATGAAATCCTGAAGAGCCTCAATCTGCGCCAGCACGGTCCGGTCCTGGTTAGCTGCCCCTCCTGCGGGCGGGCTGAGGTTGATATCATAAAACTGGCTGAGGCGGTGGAGAAGGAGCTAATGAAGATTACCAAGCCGATAAAGGTGGCGGTGATGGGCTGCGTGGTCAATGGTCCCGGCGAAGCCAAGGACGCCGATATCGGCATTGCCTGCGGCAAGGGCAGAGCCGTTTTGTTTAAGAAGGGCAAGAAGATTAAGACCATAGAGGAGAGGGATTTTGTGGTAGCTTTAATGGCGGAGGTGGAGAGGTTTTAGCTATGGCATGGTGGGAACAGCCTGGGATTTGGCACTTATTTATTAGCTTAGCAACTTTAGCATTAGTTATATTTACCATTGTCTGGGGAACTGGCTTATGGACACGAAGAGAGCGGGTCAAAATCAAATTTACAAACATAGACTACCGAATTATTGCTCCTAAGCAAGAAATTAGAGTTAGAGTATATGTAGGAGGCGAGTTTCAGAGGTCAGGAGAAAAAGAGATACGCTATATAAATCAAGTTATTTTCCAGCCAGATAAAAAACTATACAATAAACTTTCCAAATACTTCAATTTACCCGCGAGCGGATTAATTAAAATCAATACACGACTAAAGCTACAAAGAGAGGTTATAGTGGCACTATCCCCATCCTACCCTGATTATGCAATGCGCTCAGGAGTCCAAGAGCAGCCCCTTGCTATACAAAAGATAGCAGAAGAACTTGCCCAAAAGACATATAAAGTTGGTTTAGTTTGGGAAGATAAACCTGACAAAATCAAATGGAAGACAATTACACCAGAAGATTTCGAGGAATGGAGAGAAGTTTGAAGGGGCTTACCCCTTCAAAAAACTCCTTCCCCCTCTCCTATCAAGGAGAGGGGGACACAGGGGGTGAGGTAGGTAAAAATTACAGACCCAGACCCCCTAGAATAAACCCGCTCAATGTGGTTTAATACACAATAACCCCTAAACAACAGAATAAAGGAGGAAAACAAAATGGCGGTTTCACCAAAATCAAGACTGGCTACCACTTTATTTGCTTTCTTTCTCGGCGGCTTCGGCGCCCACCGATTCTACCTGGGGAAGATTTGGACGGCGGTGATTATCCTCGTCCTGACCATCGCTGGCTACTCAACCATCATGCTCACCTTCGGTTACGTCTTTCTGGCCGCGGCTTGGATCTGGGTACTCATTGACTTTATAATGGCCGTTGCCGGGAAGATGAAAGACAAGCAAGGTAAGCTTATTACCAAGTGGTAAGACCCTTCAA
>CAZUHO010000103.1:0-3566 GCA_964620725.1 uncultured Dehalococcoidales bacterium | reverse complement strand
CTTGACCCCAGTATATCACAGTGATATGCTATGTTCTATACATGGCTAAAGGTAAACAAACTCCAAACAACGAGGCAGAAAAGGAACTAGAGGCTGTTGAGAGTGCCATCAAAAAGCAGCCCAAAGATGCTTCCAACTGGCTTGCGAAGGCTGCTATTCTGAGCGAACTTGAGCGCTATGATGAAGCTCTTGAGCCTGTGGAGAAGGCTATTGAGCTTGAGCCAGAGGGCGCTACCAACTGGTTATGGAAAGGCATCGTTCTTAGTGGCCTTGAGCGCCATGATGAGGCGCTGGAGGCTATTGAGAAGGCTATTAAGATTAAGCCAGAGGGCGCCTTAAATTGGGGGTGGAAAGCTGCTATTATGAGCGACCTTGAGCGCCATGATGAGGCGCTGGAGGCTATTGAGAAGGCTATTAAGCTTGAGCCAGAGGACAATTTATATTGGAGGTGGAAAGGCATCGTTTTTAGTAGCCTTGAGCGCCATGATGAGGCGCTGGAGGCTATTGAGAAGGCTATTAAGCTTGAGCCAGAGGGCGCTACCAACTGGCGGTGGAAAACTGAGATACTCTATAACCTTAAGCGCCTAGATGGTGCCCTTGCTTCTGTCGAAAAAGCGATTGAGTTGAAACCCACAAGTGGTTACTTATATAACATGAAGGGCGTGATTCTGATGGGAGGCGCACGATATGGTGAGGCACTGTCATGCTTTGATTTAGCTTTGCAGAAGCGAATAGACCATCTCTATCTATTTAATAGAGGAACAGTCCTGCTTCGGCTCAAGCGAGTTGACGAGGCTAAAGATTCAATTAGCCGTGCCAGGGATTTGGTTAGTCCGCCCAAGAGCAAAGCAGAAAAGGAAGACCTGAAGAATTATGATGACGTCCTGCAAGAGTTGCGAGGCACAGGTAGAGGCGCAGGTGAGAGAGTATCATGGTGGGACTGGTGGTTCACTAAGGCAAATAAGCCTCGGTGTGCACTCGGTATTTTTCTTATAATTATTGTAGTTGTTTGTCTCCTTGCTCCCTTCGTGCGCGAAGGAACGCTCTGCTGGTTTAACTGCGGGAAAGATTGGGGCACATATATCGTGCCCGCAGCAATCGGCACTTTGCTGTTAATATTACCAGTAATTCTCAAAGTTGGCCCGCAGGGGATTGAAGTGATGCCCATGCTGAAACCGCCTGAAATTGATATAAGCGAAGTCACAAAAACTATTAAGCCACGAATAAGGTAAATGGATAAAGCGAAAAGAAAATCAAAGCCAAAGGCAAAGGGTAGCCACCGTGTAGCCACCAGCGGTGATATTGAGGTCTCCACCTATCTGGAAATCGCCAAGGAGATAGGGGGCGAGCAGCCGGCGCCGGCAAAGGAGGCCATACCCCGTGCTGAGCGCGAGGCGATAGTTGTCGTTGACTTTGGCTCGCAGTATAACATGCTTATTGCCCGCAGGGTGCGCGAGTGCGAGGTATATTGCGAGCTGGTGCCCTACGATGCCCCTTGGGAGAAGGTAGCCCCGCTAAACCCCAAGGGGTTTATCCTTTCCGGCGGTCCCGCCAGCGTCTATGAAACTGGCGCCCCCCAGGCTCCGGCGTATGTCTATGAGAGCGGGCTGCCGATACTGGGCATATGCTACGGGATGCAGGTCCTCGCTCACCAGCTGGGGGGGCAGGTTGTAGCCGGAGCCAAGCAGGAGTATGGTCATGCCATCCTTCATCTGAGCGATGTGGATTCACCCCTGTTTTTTGGTTTGCCTCCCACCACCCCGGTGTGGATGAGCCACGCCGACAGGATTGAAAAACTGCCGCCCGATTTTGCCGCCCTTGCCTATACTGAAAATTCGCCCTTCGCCGTTATGGGCAATGATAAGAATATGTTCGGTCTCCAGTTTCACCCTGAGGTCGTGCATACCCCGGAGGGGAAAACCATTTTAAAGAATTTCGTCTACCGGATATGCGGCTGCAAGAGAAACTGGACAACGGCTAACTTCATCAACGAGAGCATAGCTAAAGTCAAGAAGCAGGTAGGCAAAGGCAAGGTCATTAGCGCCCTCTCGGGAGGGGTTGATTCGGCGGTAACTACCACCCTTGTCCACCGCGCTATCGGCGACCAGCTCACCTGCATCTTCGTTAATCACGGCTTGTTACGCCGCGAGGAGGTGGAGAGGACATTTAATACCTTCCGCCTTAATCTGGGCATGAACATCGTCTATGTTGATGCCAGCGAGCGCTTTCTTGACCGGCTAAAGGGGATAACCGACCCGGAGGTGAAGCGTAAGGTGATAGGTGAGGAATTTATCCTGGTGTTTGAGGAGGAGGCGAAGAAGATAGGCAAGGTTGATTTTCTGGCCCAGGGTACGCTCTACCCCGATGTCATTGAGAGCGCATCATCAGGGAGCACGGCCTCGGCGAAAATAAAGACCCACCACAATGTTGGCGGGCTGCCGGCCAAGATGACACTGCAGCTACTTGAGCCCCTGCGCGACCTGTTCAAGGATGAGGTGCGCCAGGTGGGGCTTGAGTTGGGGCTGCCTGAGGAGATGGTGTGGCGGCAGCCCTTCCCCGGCCCGGGACTGGCGATTCGCATTATTGGCGAGGTAACCAAAGAGAAGCTTGAGATACTGCGCGCCGCTGACTGGGTTGTGATGAGCGAGATTAAGAAGGCGCAGCTATACCGCCAGTTGTGGCAGAGCTTTGCCATCCTCACCGATGTCAAGAGCGTGGGGGTGATGGGTGACCAGCGAACCTATGGCTATCTGGTTGCCATCCGTGCCGTAACCAGCGATGACGCCATGACCGCTGACTGGTCGCGCCTCCCCTACGAAGTGCTGGCTCGCATCTCCAGCCGCATCGTCAACGAGGTGCCCGGCGTTAACCGCGTCGTCTATGACATAACCTCCAAACCCCCCTCAACTATTGAGTGGGAGTAAAAAAGTCAGGGTATAGGAGGTGCATAACGTGGATAATACCAAAAAGTCAGGGTATAGGAAGGCGAGGAATATCGGAGTTTGGATAGGCATAGTAGTTCTTTTCATTACTAGATTTCTCGGAGAAGTGCCATTTATAGGCATCCCTCTGTGGATAATCGGAGTTGCGTTGTTATTATGGGGGTGTTGGAATTGGGCAAAATATAAGGGTAGAAGTGGGTGGTGGACATTATGGGGGTTAATAGCACCTATAGGGTTTATCCCGCTTGCGCTGATGAAAGATAAATATGTAGTAGAAGTACAAAACAAAAAGAGCCAGTAGGGTAGCTTGAAGGGGTTCACCCCTTTATAAACTTTCCTCCCCCTCTCCTTGATAGGAGAGGGGGACATAGGGGGTGAGGTAGATAAGAATCTTAGTCGTTGGTGGTGGGGCTAGGGAGCATACCCTGGTCTGGAAGCTAGCCCAGAGCCCTAAAATTAAAGAAATTTATGTGGCTCCGGGGAACGCCGGCACGGCTAAGATTGCCCAAAACCTGGATATCAAGCCCACCGATATAGACGGGCTGGCTAAAACAGCCCAGGAAAAGAGGATTGACCTCACCGTTGTTGGTCCCGAAGCACCTCTGGCTGAGGGCATTGTCGACC
>CAZUHO010000102.1:0-3626 GCA_964620725.1 uncultured Dehalococcoidales bacterium | reverse complement strand
TCTCCGACATGTGGATATACTTCGCCCTTGGCTCTCCTATCTTGCCCTCAAGAGAAGCCATCAGGGCGCTGGACTCTCCGCAGACGAAGGCACCACCCCCCTTATTTATCGTTATCGTGAAATCGAGGCCGGAGCCCAGTATGTTCTCCCCCAAAAGCCCGTAGTCCATCGCCTGCTCAATGGCTATCCTGGCGTGGCTTACGGCTAAAGGATATTCGTTGCGGACATAGATGTAGCCCTTATTAGAACCGATGACGTAAGCGCCAATAATCATCCCCTCCACAACACTGTGGGGGTTGCCCTCAAGAAGGCTTCTATCCTGATAAGCGCCGGGGTCGCCCTCATCGGCGTTGCAAATCACATATTTAACATCACCTTCGGCATCACGGCAGGACTGCCATTTCCTCCCCGTGGGGAAGCCGCCGCCACCCCTGCCCCGCAGCCCTGACTTCTTGACCTCCTCAATAATCTCCTCCGGAGACATCTGGAAGAGAGCCTTGCTCAGGGCGGAATAACCGCCGACAGCAATGTAATCTTCGATATTCGTGGGGTCGATTTCTCCGTTGGCGCCAAAAATAGTCCGCGTCTGCCTCTTGTAGAAGGGGACATCGGGTTCGTAGGTAATCTTCTCCCCGGTTGCCGGGTCTACATAAAGCAAGCGCTCAATGATTTTGCCCTTGAGCACAGTTTCGGAGATAATCTCCGGGATATCCTCGGGCTTGACCTGCTGATAGAAAATCCTCTTCGGCCGAATGACTACTACCGGCCCCCGCTCACAGAAGCCATGGCACCCCGTCTCCTTGAGCTCCACGCTTATCTGGAGCTCTTGTTTTTCGATTTCATCAAGGAAAGCGTCAACAACTGCCTCAGCTCCAGAGGCACGACAGCCAGTGCCAGCACATACTGATATGCAGGTGCGGTTCGGGTCTCTTTTGCTGAGTATGGAATGCCGCAGGTTCTTAAGCTCAGCAGCGCTTCCTAACCTTTTTTCTACTAGCTTTCGTACCTGCTCTGTCATGCCATGCTTCCTCGCGAGTTTATTTGTATCCCCTTAATACGCGGTCGAGCTTATCGTGGTTCATCCGGCTCTCGTATTTCCCGTCTACAACGGCTACCGGTCCCAGGGCGCAGCAACCCAGGCAGTTAACTGTCTCTAGGGTGAATCGCATGTCCTCGGTTGTTTCACCAGGTTTTATTCCGTAGTCCCTTTCCATCTTGTCCACCAGTCTCTGGCCTCCCCTTACATGACAGGCAGTGCCGAGGCAAACGGTTACCAGGTGGCGTCCTCTCGGCTTTAAACTGAAGGCCCGGAAAAAGGTGGCTACGCTAAAAACCTGACCCAGGGGAATATCCAGCTTCTGGCTGACCCTTACCAGCACATCCCGGGGAAGGTAATTGAACTCAGCCTGAATATCCTGAAGCAGGGATATTAGTTGTTCCTTCTTATCGGCGTAGCTATCTATAAGGGAATCAACCTTTTCCGGGTAGCTCTCTACGATAGCTTTTACCTTGGGAAAATCAAGAGCAGGCTCCACAGCTAACCTCCAAGTTTAATCACCAACTTTAGAATACTATCTTTTAAACCCCACGCCATCCGTCATCACACCCGTTTTTAAGGCTAGAGTTACCCTTGTTGATGAGCGTTCTACGCCATAAATTTCACCTATTAAGTCTTGGGGCTGGGTATATTACCTTAGGTAGTTCCACGCTTGAGGCAACCTAGTGTATTCGGGTATAATAATATTAGGAAGGTGAATTTATGAACGCTGTTAAAGTTCTCATAGCTGAGGACCATCCCATAACGCGGCAGGGTATCCGCAAACTTTTAGATGACGAGAGCAAATTTGCCGTAATCGGTGAGGCTGGCGATGGGGAGGAGGCAGTGCAGATGGTCGATGAGCTAAAACCCGATGTAGTCATCATGGATGTCGCCATGCCCAAGCTTAACGGGATTGAGGCGACGAGGCAGATTAAGCTGATTCGCCCGGCTACTGCCGTGCTAATACTGAGTGCCTACGATGACGATGAGTATGTCTTCGGGCTGCTGGAGGCAGGCGCTGCCGGTTATCTGTTGAAGACTGCCAGCGGTGACGAGCTGACCCAGGCTATCCGCGCCGTCTATAAGGGCGAGCCGGTGCTTGACCCTTTAATTACCCGCAAGGTCATAAACCGCTTTAGATTTCCCGATAAGATGCCGCGGGCAGCAAGACCCTCCGAGCACCTCAGTGACCGTGAGATAGGCATCATCAAGCTGGCAGCCACGGGCATGACCAATAAGGAAATTGCTGATGAACTTCACCTCAGCCGGCGCACGGTTGAAGGCAATCTGAGAAGCATTTTTAATAAGCTGGGGGTCGGCTCCCGCACCGAAGCCGTGCTATACGGCTTAAGAAAAGGCTGGCTCACGCTGGAAGAATTACCTTGAGACGTATGACTCAAAGTTTATTAGGTTCGGAGATGCTGGCCAAGATTATTGACGGCTCCTCTATCCCCTCATTTGTAATCAATAAGGACCATGAAGTCACTTACTGGAATACAGCTATGGAAGCCCTTACCGGCATAAAAAGGGAGAAAATAATCGGAACCGACGGGCAGTGGCGGGCATTCTATACTGAAAGAAGACCGGTTATGGCTGATTTAATAGTGGAGGAAGCATCAGCCGAGGAGATTGAAACCTACTACCGAGGTAAATGTGAAAAATCCCGCTTGATTGACGGTGCCTATGAAGCCGAGGATTATTTTCAAGCTCTGGGCAGTCAAGGAAAATGGCTTCACTTTACCGCCAGTCCTATAAGAGATAAAAACGGGGAAATAATTGGGGTAATAGAGACTTTAGAAGATGTTACCGAGCGCAAGCGCGCTGAGGACAACCTGCGTTACTATTTGAAGGAGATTACCCGGGCTCAAGAAGAGGAACGCAAACGTATTGCTCGCGAGCTTCATGATGATACGGCCCAGATCCTGGGTTCTCTTTCACGGCAACTGGATAACTTCGTTCGCAGAAAGCACGGTTTTGCCCCCAAAGAGATCCTCTTTCTTAAAGACCTGCAGGCTCAGCTCAATCGGGGGGTGCAGGGGGTAAACCGCTTCATTCAGGACCTGCGCCCGTCTCTATTGGACGATTTAGGCTTAATCCCGGCAGTGAGGTCATTAGTGAAGGGTCTGCAAGAGTCCGATGGCATAGCTGCAGGCCTAAGTGTGCTTGGCGAAGAAAGACGTCTTTCGCCTGAGGTTGAGTTGCTGTTGTTCCGTATTGTCCAGGAGGCGCTTAACAATATCAGGCGACATGCTCAGGCCTCAGACGCCCAAGTAGTAATCGAGTTTGCCGAAGATAAGGTTAAGGTTACCGTATCCGACAACGGTCAGGGGTTTAGCCTGTCGGGGAGAGTAGATGACCTTCCTCGCAGCGGTAAGCTTGGTCTCGCCGGAATGCAGGAACGGGCGCGGTTGCTGGGCGGCACCCTTGGAGTGAAGTCCACGCCAGGCAAAGGGACAACTTTGATGGTAGAAATGCCTAGCTAACGGCGCTCTACCTACCGTGCGGTATGGTGGGCGGTACAAGACTTGAACTTGTGACCTCTTGCGTGTGAAGCAAGCGCTCTAACCACTGAGCTAACCGCCCAAAA
>CAZUHO010000101.1:0-3632 GCA_964620725.1 uncultured Dehalococcoidales bacterium | reverse complement strand
CACATTTTTGAAGCCTTCGAGAAGACTCTACGCGAAGGTCCGCCTGAAGGAGAAGCCTTTAACGCCTATTTAATGTCTAGATTGCATGAGTATTCCCTTATGGCTAAAGATTACGGACCGGCTGCGGAAAAGATAGCTGAAATTCTTCGTTTGCGCAGTATAACTGATTCCGAAAAGTGGCCAGATGTTGTTTATGCCAAGGAGGGCAGACCGGGAACTATTTTCGTCTGGAACAGGTATTTATATTTTGCCGTAAACTATCTCCCCTTGTTTTTGGAATTAATCAAGCCTGATTATTTGGCCGCCGCCCAAAAAAGCGCGGAGGAAGTCCCCGATGAATATAAGGGGAAAGCACTGCTGACCACCATTCTTATTGAAGATAGTAAGCATCCACCCACCATAGACCGCATCACCGACCTTCTATCCAGTGTATCCTCGCTGTATGATACTTCTTCTATACTCCTTAAACACCCTCCTGTTCATCTGACTATGGCTGGCTGTGATGCCGGCAGTGAAAAGACTTTTGAGTTCCTCGGCGCAGCAAAGGTTATGGAAATGGTCAAAGACATTCTTCTTTCTCTCTGGGATAGAATTATGTTCTTCCGCGAGCGCCAGATTGCGCAGAGGGTTGAATTGGTGGCAAAATCACTGCCGGCCATTAATGAAATCTGGACCATGGAGAATGAAAATAAGATGGGGCATGAGGAAGCCGAATTGCTTCGGGTGAAATTGATTGATTCGGTGCAGAAGTTTATTACCTGCGGGGCGGTTATACCGGAAATGCTGGAGAGAAGCACCTTCGACCCTCACGAGCTTATGATGCCGGAGCCCAAGCTCCTTGAAGAGGGCAGAGCCGAAAATAACGAAGAGCAGTAAAAAATAATAGCTGTCAGATAAAGGAGGTAATATTCATGGTAAGACCTTGGGCGCGACCTTTTAAGGACCGTAAGGAGCTGTTGGAGACCATTAATTCAATGGGGCTGTCGTTCCAAATTTGCTGGTTTCTTGGTGCCATATTCGCTATTTTGGGTATCATTGCCGGAGCCCTGAACGTCGTTGTTGGCTTGGGGCCGGTATATTGGTTGCTGCTGTCAATTGCCGCTTTTCTGGCGGGCATACCAATGCTGGTTACCTGGGCAATTGCTATGAAGTTACTTGGCGTAGGCAAAGGTAAATAGTTTACCCCTCCGCCCTCCTGAACCCTTCCTCCTCAAGCTGCTCCATGAGGCGAGCCGCCCTGGGGTAGCCGATGTGCAGCTTTCGCTGCAGGAAAGAGGTAGAGACATACCGGTGTTCCTTTGCCAGCTGTCGGGCGGCGTCCAGAAGCGGGTCCTCGGGGAAACCTCCCCTGGCGGCGGTCAGGGGTGGGACGAGCTCTTCAACCGTCGGCATGGCCACTTCCTCTCTACGCTGGCTGCTCCAGAAGTAGACCAGCCTTTCCCTCTCAGCATCGGAGACATAGCAGCCCTGAAGGCGCTTGGGCTTAGCCGCCTCAGTCGGCATATAGAGCATATCCCCCCGCCCCAGTAGCTTTTCGGCACCCCCCATGTCAAGGATGGTGCGTGAATCGACCTGGGAGGTTACGGCAAAGCTGATGCGGGTGGGGAAGTTAGCCTTGATCAGTCCCGTGACCACATCTACCGATGGGCGCTGGGTAGCCACGATGAGGTGAATGCCGGTAGCCCGGGCAAGCTGGGCTAAACGGCACAGGGTATGCTCCACTTCGTCAAAGCCAGCCATCATTAAATCGGCAAGCTCGTCAATAACAAGTACTAGGTAAGGGAGCTTTTCATCCCCCTCCCTGTTCTTGTTGTAACCATCAATGTTACGGGCGCCGGCGGTAGCCAGTGTCTGGTAGCGCTTATCCATCTCCTGGTTGAGCCAGCGCAGTATACCTAAGGCTTTTTTGGTATCAACTATAACCGGGGTAGCCAGGTGGGGTATGCCGTTAAAGACGGTCAGCTCCACCCGCTTAGGGTCAATCATAATAAACTTAACATCATTGGGCGTGTTATGTACCATGAGACAGCAGATGGTGGAGTTTAGACAAACGGTCTTGCCACTCCCCGTTGCCCCGGCGATAAGCAGGTGGGGCATTCGGGAGAGGTCAGCCGCCGCCGCCTCGCCGCCGGCACCTTTGCCCACCGCCAGAGTCAGCTTGGATTTTGACCTTAGTTTCTGAAAGACACTGGTTTCTATTACCCCGCGCAGACTGACCAGACCGAGGACGGTATTGGGCACCTCAATCCCCACCATAGATTTGCCCGGCACCGGGGCTTCAATCCTGATGCTTGGTGCCGCCAGAGCCAGAGCCAGGTCATTAGCCAGGGAGGTGATCTTCTCCACCTTGACCCTGGTCTTAGATACCTCCTCCACCTTTCTCTTGATGTTGCCGTCCCTATCCCTTTCCTTTACCTCCTTCATCTTCCTCTCCCAGCCCGGCTCAACCCCAAACTGGGTAACCGTTGGTCCGGCGTTTATCTGCACCACCTTAGTCTCAACACCGTAGCTGGCTAGAGCCTCTTCAATCAGCCTGGCTCTCTGCATGTTATCCGCCTGGCCAAACTCGACATCGGGGATGGTATCCAGAATATCAATTGGCGGCAAGCGCCAGCCGTCAACGGTAACCAGCGAGGGTGATTCGCCGTATTTCTTCCACACCTCCTGGGCTACCTGCCTCAGTTCCTGCTGGGATGGGCCGGGGGTGAGCAGCGGGGGCGTAACCTCGGCTTCGGGTTCCCTGGTCGGCGGTTGCTGAGTTATGGTTACCTGGGGTGATGTCGGCTCTTCCTCAGCAGTTTCGGTATAGCTAACCGGTCCGGGAGCAGGACGTTTCTTAAGCTGCTCCCCCGCCCAGGAAAAGAATTTAAGCAGAAGGCGCAGGGAAAGTCCGGGGGCAACAAAGACAAAGCCTATAACCGCCAGCCCGAAAAGCCGAAGGGCACCAAGAAAGACATTAGTGCCGATAATAGCCTCACCAAACTTACCCCCAAGGCTCACAGAGTTTCCGTCTTGGAAGAAAGCCAGAACCCCCCAAGCCGCCAGGGTAAAGGCAAAACTGCCCAGCCACTGGTTCCAGTGGTAGATAGAGGTTAGTACCTTGCGCCGCCAGATAACCACCACTAAGGTGATAAAGGTAGCGATGAGAAAGAGAAATCCCCAGCCAAAGAGGGCAAAGGTCTCATTTGCCAGTGAGGTAATGTTATTCCACTGCCAGTAGAGCAGGGCGATGATGATGATAATGAGTATAAGGCGGCGCACCGGTGGCAGCGCTATGAAGTGGAAGAACTCACGCCACCCTGACTCTCCCCTCGGCTTGTGCCTGGCATCAGCCCTCTTCTTTTTAGCCATGTAACTCCCTATACCTTCACCATGACCGGAAGAATCATGGGACGGCGCTTGGTCTGGTCATAGTAAAACTTATTCAATATGTCCCTGACCTTCCTGTAGATAAAGCCCCAGTCGGCAGGGCGGACACCGCTATGGTCTAAGGCTCTAGCTACCATGTCGCGGCTCTTATCTATCATGTCCTTGTCCTTAGCCTCCCCGGGCTCAATAAAGCCCCGTGATATAATATCGGGGCGCCCCACCAGTTTGCCCGTCTGCTGGTTAACGGTGATAATCACCATCAC
>CAZUHO010000100.1:0-3652 GCA_964620725.1 uncultured Dehalococcoidales bacterium | reverse complement strand
AGGAACAAGAAAACACGGAGGAACAAGAAAGCCCGAAGGAAGTAAAAGGTATGAAAGAACTAGTTGAATTCATCGCCAAAGCCATTGTCAATGCACCTGATTCCGTGGAAGTCACCGAGGAAACCGGCGAACAGGGCACAACGCTCAAACTGCAGGTCGCTGATGAGGATAAGGGGCGGGTTATTGGCAAGCAGGGGCGCGTCGCTCAAGCCATGCGCACCTTAATCAGGGTGAAAGCAGCCAGAGAGGGTACTCGGGTTACCCTTGAGATTGTATAAATAGCCAGATAACGGGGAATTTATCCCTAATATAGCCCAAGCTGTTAGCGAATTGGAGCCCCCGACCGCCTCCTTCTCCTTGCCCCCACCTTGAGGCGGGCAAGGGAGCGGCGTAGTGCCGCTTCGGCGCGAGCCATGTCTACTTCAGGGATGGGGTGCTTAAGCCTTTCCTCCGCACGACGTTTTGCCTCTTCCGCCCGGGCGATATCAATCTCCTCAGCCCTCTCCGCAGCATCCGCCAGCACAATAATCCTGTCGGGACGCACCTCAAGAAAGCCGCCGGAGATAGCCATGGATAGCTCCTCCCCACCCTGCCTCACCAGCAGCTCGCCGGGCAACAACATGGTCATCAACGGGGCGTGGTGGGGCAGTATTCCCAGTTGACCTTCAACCCCGGGAGCAACCACCACATCCACGTCATCGGAAAAGACCACCCCCTCCGCAGTAACAATCTCAAGTCGCGTCTTAGCCATTAAACCTATTCCTGTAACTTTTTCGCCGCCTCCGCCGCCTCCTCTATAGCCCCCACCATATAGAAAGCCTGCTCCGGCAGCTCATCGTGCTTGCCTTCCAGAATCTCCTTAAAGCCACGCACCGTTTCCTTAACCGGCACATATTTGCCCTTCCTGCCGGTAAAGACCTCGGTAACGAACATGGGCTGGGAGAGAAATCTCTGTATTTTCCTGGCTCTGGCTACGGTCAGCTTGTCCTCCTCGCTGAGTTCCTCAATGCCGAGTATAGCGATTATATCCTGGAGGTCCTTGTAGCGCTGTAACACCCGCTGCACCTCACGAGCTACGCTATAGTGCTCCTCGCCAACGACGCTGGGGTCAAGGATGCGGGAGGTTGATGCCAGGGGGTCAACAGCGGGATACAAGCCCTGCTCAGCGATTGACCTCTCCAGGGCAACGACGCCATCAAGGTGACCGAAGGTGGTGGCGACACCGGGGTCGGTATAGTCGTCAGCGGGGACATAGATAGCCTGAAAAGAGGTAATTGAGCCCTTCTTGGTGGAGGTAATCCTCTCCTCCAGCTCACCGACCTCGGTAGCCAGGGTGGGCTGATAGCCCACCGCCGAGGGCATGCGGCCTAAAAGGGCTGATACCTCCATGCCAGCCAGCGTATAGCGATAGATATTATCAATAAAGAGCAGTACGTCCTGCCCCTCGACGTCGCGGAAATATTCCGCCATAGTTAGCCCGGTCAGTCCCACCCGAAAGCGAACACCGGGGGGTTCGTTCATCTGGCCGAAGACCATAACCGTCTTAGCCATCACCCCCGATTCCTTCATCGAGTTCCAGAGGTCATTGCCCTCGCGGGAGCGCTCACCGATACCGGCAAAAACAGAAAAACCTCCGTGCTCGGTGGCAATATTGCGGATAAGCTCCATAATGATAACCGTCTTGCCCACGCCGGCACCGCCATAGGCACCCACCTTACCCCCCTTGGTAAAGGGGGTAATGAGGTCAATCACCTTGAGGCCGGTCTCCAGCATCTCGGTGGTTGTCTTCTGGTCCTCAAGTGAAGGCGGGGGACGGTGAATCGGCCAGCGTTCCTTGGCCTTAACCGCACCCAATTCATCCAGGGGTTCCCCCGCAATGTTGAACAGGCGACCCAGGGTGGCTTTCCCCACCGGGACGGCGAGAGGTTCTCCGGTATCTATAGCTTCCACCCCTCGCTCCAGCCCATCGGTAGGCGACAACGCCAGGCACCTGACCCAATTATTACCTATGTGCTCCTGAGCCTCAAGCACAACCTTGCCGCTGTCACGCGGAATCTCAATAGCACTATAAAGGGCGGGCAGTTCATCGGGAGGAAACTCAATATCAACTACCGTCCCGATTACCTGGGCAACTTTTCCCTTCGCCATAATAACCTCCCTATTCAGGTCAGTTAAATTAGCTTAAGACCGCCAATCTCGGAATACTTATAATAAGTCTTACCGTCTACTACCCTCGATTTGACATGTCCTCCATATTCCAGGGCATCGAGGAGCTTATCCAAATCTTGCTTGCTCAAATCCTTGTTCTTTGATGATATCGCGTCTGCTATCTCATCCAGGGTATAAGCGTTACGATGATTGAAACTAAGAAACTCCAGAAGCAAGATACTTGGAGAACGGCTGCTCTTACCAAATTCGCTTTCACTAATAGGCATTGGTAAAACCTCCTTTCTTTAGGCTAAAGCGGCAGCACCGCCAGTAATGTCAAGGAGTTCTGTGGTTATTGACTCCTGCCTGGCTTTATTATACATCAAGGTTAATTCTTCAATAAGCTCGTTAGCATTCTCGGTGGCGTTACGCATAGCCACCATCCTGGCTGATTGCTCGCTGGCGATGGACTCCAGAATGGCATGATATACCTCCATCTCCACAAATCTGGGTAAAAGCTCACCCAGCACCACCCCGGGACCCGGTTCGTATATATAGTCCACGTTCTGCCCCAGGGGTACCTCCGCCGGCTCAACGGGCAGTATCTGCTGCATAAACGGTCTCTGCGCCATGGTGGAAATAAACTGGGCATAGACCACGTAGACCAAGTCTATAACTCCACTGGTGTAATCGTCAATGATGATACGGGATATAGGCAGGGTGTCAAGCAGGCTGGGGCGGTCGCTAAGTGCGGTAAACTCAGCCCGAATCTCCCGACCATACCGCCTCATGTAATCCCTGCCCTTACGACCGACGGTAATAAGGGTAACCGGCATATTCTGCTCCAGGATAAAGTTTCCCGTCTTGCGGTTCAGGTTGGCATTAAGCCCCCCACAAAGCCCCCGGTCAGGGGTAATGTGGACGATGGCAATCTTTTTTACCTCACGGCGCTGCAACAAGGGATGCAGAGGAGCCTCCGGCTGGGGTAAAGCCGCCAGGTCAGCTATAACCTGCTGAATCTTCTCCGAATAGGGTCGCCCGGCTAACCCCCTCTCCTGAGCACGCCTCATCTTTAAGGTGGCAATCATCTCCATTGCCCGGCTAATCTTAGCCGTGGACTTAATGCCCCTTATTCGGCGGCGAATTAAACGTATATTAGCCAATCTTTAAACCCCATCCCCCTTATTTTTTATGCTGTATTTATTCCCACCCAGCCCACCCTCGTGGGCTTTGCCCCTCTTAAACTCCCTTTATTTTAGCCCCTTCCTTAAGGGCGGTGGGTGAAGCCTCTCTTGGCTCCCCTTCCTCTAAAGGGCGGCGGGTGGGAAAAGATATACCACTCCTTTTATAAAGCCACTCCCTCTTTAAACTCGGCGATTGCCGCCTTTAATTTCTCCTCAATCTCAGGGGTAAGCTCCTTTTCTTTAGCAATCTTTTTAGCTATATCAGGGTGATTTGCCTCCATAAACCTCTGCAGATTGGTCTCAAAGGCACTGACCTTATC
>CAZUHO010000099.1:0-3709 GCA_964620725.1 uncultured Dehalococcoidales bacterium | reverse complement strand
GGCTGATATTCACCACCCGCAGAGCCTAAGGACTAAAAGTTAACTCGAGCGGATACTCCGAGAACCCCCCACTAAGTGGGGGGTTCTCTTTTTAACCCATTAACCTATTGACTTTCAGCCAACGCGGGACTAAAATAAAATTCTCCACATGGCAAAGTTAGCATTAGCTCTGGGATTACTGCTATTGCTGCTGCCAATCTCGACCCCCCCGGTCTTTGCCGAGCCGGATACAGTTAAATGGTCTAGGGTTAATATCCCCACCCAGGGCAAGGCAGGGGGTTGGGTGCTGGCTGCGGGCTCAGATATCCAGCACCTGACAATGGCTTCTAACGGCACACTCTATGCCTACGGCAAAGGGCTGACCTACACCCTCTATCAATCCGCCGACAACGGCTATAGCTGGTCAGCCATCGGCAAGGTGCAGGACGAGATAGTTGATATCGCCATCGCTCCCGATAATGTTGTTTACTACACCACCTCGTCTCAGCTTTATAAGTCAGTTGACGGCGTCAGCAAATTCATCGCCCTGCCCGGTCCGGGTGGGGCGGGGGCTAACAATATAGAAATCACCTCCCTGGATATCTCCGCACTGGGCAGCAACGTTATCATCGTCGTCGGCACTAAAGACGCCGATAACGGCGATCACGGCGGCATCTACCTTCTGGACGAAGCTGACCCCTTCACCTGGACAGACACCAGCCTGGGCAACTATGACGTCTACGGGTTAACCTTTTCACCAAATTACCCCACTGACCGCCAGCTAATAGCTGTGGTCAGCGATGAAACCCATACCTTTATCACCACTGATTTTGCTGGCGCCGGCTGGGGAGCAACCATAGCCAATGCTAAAATCAGCAACCTGGTGCCGGTATCAGCCGGCATTGCCTTCCCTGAGGATTACGACCCCAGCACAATTGCCAGCTACTTTGTCGCTATTGACAGCGGGGTGGGCAAGGGTGATGTCTACAGGGTGGAAAACTCAATGGCCATCGGCCTTAATATCGGCGTTGATGTCAGTGGGCTGGCAGTTAGCGGGGATAGGGCAAGGGCTAATCTCATCGCCGGTGCTGCCGCCACTACCGATGTTTACTTTAGCCACGATGGCGGCAGAACCTGGCAGCGAAGCACCAAACCACCGACCGGCGGGTCTAAGACCTGTATCGTTACGGCTCCGGACAGGATATACGCTGCCACCAGCGGCACCGACAGCGCCTTCTCCCATACCACCGACGGCGGCGCTACCTGGAACCAGCTAAGCCTGATTGATACCACCCTTGTTGACATTGTTGACCTGGCACCCTCCCCCGTCTACAGCGAGGATGAAACCATATTTATGATTACCTTTGGCGGTGAGCACAGCCTTTGGCGCAGCCTCAGTGAAGATACCTGGGAAAGGGTCTTCTCCAGCTCGCTGGCGACTATAGATACTATTGAGCGTCTTCGGCTGCCTCCACAATACGATATCGATAACCAGATAGTATTCATCGCCGGCACCAGTAACGGCAACCCCACAATATGGAAGTCAACAGATAACGGCCAAACCTTTGCCCGCCGCTCCCTCACCTTCCCGCTTAATGCCTGGGCGGTGGTTGATGATACCACCCTGTTTATCGGCAGCTTTGATGGCAGTAACGGCCTTGTTTACCTCAGTACCAACAGCGGCTTGGGCTACTCTGAGGGGGCAATAGCTGGCGGTCAATCGTTAAGCTCCATAGCCCTATCCCCCAACTATGCTAAGGATAAGACTATCCTGGTTGGAAATAGCGATGGCTGGGTATTCTGGTCTGAGGATAATGGCTTATCCTTTGAGTCACTGCCTCAGGATGCCACCTCAAAGCCGCTGAGCGGCAATATAAGCGTCGCCTTTGACCCCGACTACGCCGACAATAACACCGTCTATGCCGCCAGCGACAGTGCCGATGAGGGCGTTTACCGCTTTATCGTGGGCCGGAGTGACAAGTGGGAAAGCATAGACAGCCCGGCTGGGGGCATGATTGGCCAGTTACTAGCCTCAGCCGAGGGAACGCTGTATGCCACCAACTTCAAGGCTAACGGTGGCATGGAGCGCTGCCTCAACCCAACATATCCACTGGGGCCAAACTTTGAAACCGTAACCAAAGGGCTTGACGATGGGGCTACCCTCATTGGACTATGGCTCTGTGGTAACCAGTTGTGGTCGATTGACAGCACTAACACCAGACTGATTACCTATATTGATAGCCTGGTCCAGCCTATTACCCTCACCTCACCTGCCGACGAGGCAATAGGCATGGGCATGATTATCAATGATATGGTTAAGAATATAAGCCTTGACTGGGAGACGCTACCGGGTGCCACCGAGTATAAGTGGCAGCTTAACTATGACACCGACTTCTCCAGCATCCCCGCCGGCTTTGAGGGGAATACCAGGGGCAGCTCAGCCCAACTACCCGAACTTGACCCAACCACCACCTACTACTGGCGGGTGAGAGCCACCGAGCCCGTATTAAGCCCGTGGTCAGATAAATGGTCATTTACCACCAGCTTTGGCACCGAGGCCTATGCCCCGCAGCTGGAGAGCCCCCAAGCCGGCGCCACCAGCGTGCCGGTAAGACCAATATTCCAGTGGAGCGCTATAGCTGGCGCCGATGGCTACGAACTGGTCGTATCCACCGAGGCTGCCGTTGACAACCCCACCATCTTAAAGACCGGCACCTTCGCCCTGCCCACTACCGCCTGGCAGGCCAACATAGAACTGGATTATGATACCACCTACTACTGGAAGGTAAGGGCTGTCGGCTCCAATACTTACAGTCCCTGGAGTGCGGTTAGTGCCTTTACCACCGAGTCAGCGCCATCAAATCCCTCAAACCCACCGCCAGAGTCATCACAACCAACCTCCTCAACCAGCCCCGACTGGACAGAGTGGATCTTGCCAGCAGGCGGCGCCATGTTCATCGTCTTTCTCCTCATCATGATTATGATGCTAATCACCATGATGATACTGGTGGTAAAGATATCGAAGCTCTAGGGGATTTAGCGCTGGTAATCTAATAAGAAGACCTGCGAACTGAGGGGAAGGTTTGACTTGCTGACGGAGAGCTTAGGCTGGGAATTGACCTGTTTTGCCCCTATCTCCTTAAGGAATCTATCCACCGGCTCCAGCTCCCACTTTAACGCCGGCGTTTTGTAATGCATGGGAATTATAACCTTGGGCTCAAGCTGTCTCACTACCTCGGCGGCCATAGGGGCATTTATGGTGGAAACCCCGCCCACCGGAAGCAGCAGCACATCCACGTTGCCTATATCCTCAATCTGCTCATTGGTAAGCACATGCCCCAGGTCGCCAAGGTGGCACACCGCCACCTCGTCTATCTCCATAAGGTAGACGATATTTTTGCCCCGCTTCTTACCCCCATCCCCATCGTGAAAGGTGGCTATGCCGATAATCAGGACGTCGCCGATTTCATACTCACCGGGGCGATTGACCACCCTCGGCTTTGGCTGACCACCAACACCCTCAACATAGTTGTGTCCCGGGTGGTCATGGCTCACGGTTACAATACGGGCCGTAGGCTTGCCCAGTGAGTAACCCAAGTCCTTGGAATAAGGGTCAGTGACAACTGTGGCGCGACTACCCCTAATCCTGAAGCAAGAATGACCCAGCCAGCTAATATCCATTTCGTATAAATATAGCATAGCTGTCGCCTCCCCATCAACCTCACCCCCT
>CAZUHO010000098.1:0-3746 GCA_964620725.1 uncultured Dehalococcoidales bacterium | reverse complement strand
CTTAAGGGCGGCGGGCGGGAAAAGATATAAAATGCCCGATTAGCCTAAAGTTGTGCCAGCACGGCGTCGCCCAGATAGAAGGGCCAGACGACGATGCCCAGAATAATCTTCCACCAGACCAGGTTGGCAAAGCCGATGGTGAACAACCAGCCCATGAACCAGATTACTCCACCCAGTGCACTCCCTGTATTCTTATACATAGTTACGCCTCCTTTACCACTTCATTAAATTAATCTTGGTGACGTCTATGGTCTCGCGGTGACGATAGATAGCAATTATTATCGCCAGGCCGACGGCGACCTCGGCTGCCGCCACCACCATAATAAAGATAACAAACACCTGCCCCGTCAGAGCTAAGGGCACAATATAGCGGGAGAAGGCAACCATGGCGATGTTCACCGCATTGAGCATAAGCTCAATAGACATCAGGATGATTATGGCATTGCGCTTGGCCAGGGCGCCATAAAGCCCGATGGAGAAAAGCACCGCCGACAAAATAAGGTAATGTTCCAAGCCTACCATAATTTATTTCTCCCTCACCAGGACGATAGCCCCCAAAATTGCCGCCAGTAAAAGAAGGGGGGCAATCTCCACGGGCAGGATAAAGCCGCCCTCGCCGAAGAGCAGACCGGCAATAGCCGGGGTGGTCGGCTCCAGGGGTGGGGTGGAGGATACCGGCCACGGAGTATTAAGCAGGGCAAAAACAACCCCGCCCAAAAACAGTACGGCAACAATAAAAGCCGGGATTTGCAATCTATTCGACGGGCTGCCCCGCTGGACTTCCCGGGTGAGCATGATGGCTAAGATAATTAATACCGATATGGCGCCGACATATATTAAAATCTGCACCGCCGCCAGAAAGTCGGCGCTGAGGGTGATATAGATTCCAGCCACGGTAAGAAAGCATAAAACCAGAGACAGCGCCGCCCGGAAGACATCACGCAACAAGACCACGGCTAGAGCCGCCATTACCCCTACTGCCGCCAGTATCCAGAAGGCAACACTAACTCCCATCACCTTTTCCCCCTATCCTTATCCAGAAGTAGGGTCTGCTTGGGTAGGGTAGCCGCAATCTGGGGGCGGGCATAAGCGCTGGGTTTTCTCTCCTCCGATGCCAATAGTTCCTCCCTGTCCCGTACCAGCTCCCCCCGCCGATACCTTGCCCTCTCGTAGGCATAGCCCAGAAATAGAGCGTCGTAGGGGCAGGCTTCAACACACAGGCCGCAGAAGATGCAGTAGCCCATATCAACCTCAAACTTCTCGACCTTATATTTATTCTCCTCGAGCTCAACCGAGGTGACAATATGAATAACTCCCTGAGGGCAAGTCCTGGCACAGGTGGCACAACCGGTACATTTGCCCTTGTCCCAGATAAGCTCGTTACCCCGAGTCCGGCGTGAAGGGTTGAGCCTCTGCTCCGGATACTGCGTGGTTACCGGGCGCCGGAGCAGGTGCCTTATCGTTACCGATAAACCCTTGGCGATGCCTAATCCGTAACGCTCAAACATTAACTCTGCCCCCGCCTAACTTAAAGAGTCTTGACCACAAAATCACCAGGACTATCATGATAGCGATGTTAACCCCAACCAGTACCCAGGGTGAAACCGCGGGAAAGACTAATATCTCCACGGCAGTAATAAGCAGATTTAACAGCGCCAGAGGGAAGAGGAACTTCCAGGCCAGCGCCATCAGCTGGTCAATCCTGACCCGGGGCAAGGTGGCTCTTATCCAGACGATAACGAAGAAGACCAGACCGACCTTGACCAGGAACCAGAGCCAGGGGGGCAGAAATGGTCCCCTCCAGCCGCCGAGGAAGATGGTGGCAACGATGGCCGAGATTACCAGCGCCTCGGCGTATTCCACGAGGTAAAAGAGGGCGAATTTCATCCCCGAGTACTCAATGTGGAAGCCGGCAACGAGCTCGGAGTCAGCCTCCATCAGGTCAAAGGGGGTGCGGTTTATCTCAGCCAGGGCGCCGATAAAAAAGAGGAGAAAGCCCAGCGGCTGCAACAAAATAAAGGGAATATCCTGAGCCAGCACTATCTGCTGCAGGGAAAGCGAGCCGGCGAGCAATATAACGCCGACAACGGACAGCACCACCGGTATCTCGTAGCTCACCACCGAGGCTACCTGGCGCATGGCGCCCAGCAGGGAGTACTTGTTGTTGGAAGCCCACCCCGCCATGAATACCCCCACCACCGTCACCGAGCTGATAGCCACGATATAAAGTATACCGATATTGAGGTCAGCCAGTATGGCGCCACCCTGGAAGGGCACTACGGCGAAGACCATGAGCACCGGCACGAAGGCGACCACCGGCGCCAGCCAGTGGACTATCTTATCAGCCGTGGTAGGGACAATATCCTCCTTGAGCATTACCTTGAGGGCATCAGCCACCGGCTGGAAAATGCCGAAGGGTCCGGCGCGGTTGGGGCCAAGCCGAGCCTGCATAATAGCCAGTGCCCGCCGCTCAAACCAGATAAACACCATTACCGTAGCCAGAACAAAAACGAGGATGATGACGGTAAATATCGCCCAGTGCGCCCAGAAGTTGCCGGGCCAGTCCGGAGGCAGCATTTGCATTGCCATCATCTATCCACCTCCCCCATACAGATATCAATACTGCCGAAGATGATTATGGCATCGGCTATCTTCCACCCCCGCATCATATCGCTGAGCGCCGTCAGGTTGATGAGGGCTGGTGCCCGCACGTGGAAGCGGTAGGGGGCGATGGAATTATCCGAAACGAGGTAAAAGCCAAGCTCGCCCTTGGGGGCTTCAATACGAGCGTAGGCTTCCCCTACCGGCGGGCGAATTAAATGAGGCACATCGCTCCTGGCCTCGCCCGGGGGTAAGCCCTTCATCGCCTGCCTTAAGATACGCAGGCTCTGGCGCATCTCTTCAATTCTGACCCGGTAGCGGTCGTAGCAATCGCCCACAGTGCCAGTTGGAATGTCAAAATCAAAGCGGTCATAGATGGAGTAGGGGTCGGCGCGGCGGATGTCCCACTTAACCCCGCTGCCCCGCAGCACGGGACCGCTGGCAGAAATATTGATGGCTAATTCTCTGGACAGTATGCCGACACCCTTAGCCCTGGCCAGCAGTATCTCGTTTTCTTTAAGCAGCCGTTCGTATTCGTTAATCCAGCCCGGCATCTCCTTGAGGAATTTCTTCAGTGCCGGAATAAACTCATCAGGAATATCCTGGCTGACGCCGCCCACCCGCATATAGTTATAGGTCAGGCGCTGACCACAGACCATATCGAAGAGGTCCAGAATCTTCTCCCTCTCCCGGAGCATATAGACGAAGGGGGTCATAAAGGCACCGCAGTCATTTAAGAAAGCGCCCACGGCGATAAGGTGGCTGGCGATGCGCTGCAGCTCCGCCATAATCACCCGTATGTATTCGGCACGCTCCGGCACCGGAATTCCGGCCAGCTTCTCCACGGCTAAAACATAGGCGAAGTTATTGCTCATTGAAGCTAGATAGTCCATGCGGTCGGTCAGGGGAATGCACCCGGTATAGGTTCTTTCTTCAGCCAGCTTCTCAATGCCGCGGTGGAGATAGCCGAAGACGGGCTCCATATCAACGATGACCTCGCCGTCAAGGGTCATCCTCATGCGGAATACCCCGTGGGTGCTGGGGTGCGCCGGACCGAAATTAACGACGAAGGGTTCGGTCTTGATTACTATTTCTTTAGCAGCTTCCATCGCTTTAGATTTACCTACCACCCCTCCCCCTTTTAA
>CAZUHO010000097.1:0-3763 GCA_964620725.1 uncultured Dehalococcoidales bacterium | reverse complement strand
ACAAAACAAGCATTTGTGCAACATTAAGACGAAGCATGTAATCAAAAGGGCGGGATACCACTTGCCCGATTACAGCTGAGGCTACCCACACGGGAGGGGGAAGAAAATATTTAAACCAGTTGGGAAAAAGTTGAAACCCCTGATACCTCAGTTTCCCCTGGCAGAGCCCGCCCATCATTTAGTCGGAGTAACGTCTTACTGCCTCGTAAAATTATTCGTCTCCCACCCCCTCTAATGGGCATTAACGAGCCATCTCACTTGAACCTTCAGACAATCACGGTAAAAACATGGCAACCCAATAATAACTCCCCAGAGGCGAAACTTAGAGCCTGGACCATTTGTATATATCGTAATACGGCAGGGGATAAGTTGCAATAGGAAATTTTCTATGATATCATAGATTTTGGAGTGTGAATCCGGCTGAGTAATCTGTTCTGGCCCTAAATTGGAGGTTTAAAATTGGCACCTTACTAGAGCAGATAAAAAGGCTTGGATTCAAGCAGGGTAGAGAAGTTGCAATGCACACCCCAAAGTTGGACGTTTATAATCTCGTTGTCTTTTATTTTGTTGTTAGCGAGAAAAGCATAACAGCTGCTGCAGAGAAATTATTTCTGTCCCAACCAACTGTAACCTACCGTATTAAGTCCCTAGAGAAGTCTGTCGGCGCACGGCTCTTAGATATAAAGAAAAAAAAACTGTTCCTTACGCACGCCGGGGAAGGTCTCTTTCAATACTCTAGGCAAATCTATCAGCAACTAATTGGCGCAGAAAGGTTTGTAGAGGATCTAAAAGAAGCCAGCCTCCGTGTTGGCATAGCCCTCACCTTAAGTTCCAGTTTCTCCTCAACAGCCGCCAAATTCAGAGAGCTCTACCCCCACGTAAAGCTCATCGTTGAAAATGCCCCTTCCTTCAAAATCATGGAGGATGTTTTGAATTCCCAGCTTGACCTTGGTATTGTGGTAAGCCGGGACTATACCAACCCTGAATTGAAGTGCATAGCTATCTCGGAGGCGGAAAGGATGGCGCTGGTTGCTTCCCCATCCAGCCCTATTGCCAAGAAGAAGCAAATAAAACTGGCCGACCTCTGCGATTACCCCTTAATTTTGGGTCCGGAAACATCAGCTACGCGGCAGATTATTCTAGAAAAGCTTGAGGTTGCAGGGGTGGAGGCATCATCCCTTATAGCAGTGGAGGTGGATAGCATAGAATGGGGCAGGAGCCTGGTTGAAGATGGAAAGGGCATAAGTTTCTACCACATGCATAACGTAGAAAAGGAAGTCTCTGAGGGCCGGCTGAAGATACTTCATCCCATAGATGATATAAATATAGGAGTAGATGTTCTTGTCCGCAGAGACGTTATTTTACCCCCAATTGCTAATAGATTTATTTCTTTAGCCAGAGAAACATTTTCGGTTCCAACAGATGCTTACTCCGCAGGAGAAGCAACCCCACTTTCTAAGTAGAGAGTGGCGATCTCAGATTACTCAGCCGGATTTACACTCCAAAATCTATGATATCATAGAAAGTTTCCTATTGCAACTTATCCCCTGCCGTATTACGATATATATAAATGGTCCAGGCTCTAAGTTTCGCCTCTGGGGAGTTATTATCGTGTTGCCATTATTATAATGAAGAGGAGGAATGCATATGTAAATATAGTTGTCTTCCCATAAGTATGTAAGAAAGCCTATGGAGGAGGATAAACAGTGAAAAAGAAGTTATTGTTTGGTTTTATAGTCTTAGCACTGGTAGCGGTGCCTCTGCTTGCCGCCTGTCCCGCAGCTCCACCAGCCAAAGAAAAAATCGTTATTGGTCAGGCAATCGCTCTCTCCGGCCCATTGGTGGGTGGAGTTCAGACAGCAGGCGGTCCAGTCTACGAGCTTTGGGTTGATGAGGTTAATAAAGCTGGCGGGATATACGTAGAGGAGTATGGCAAGAGCTTGCCCGTAGAGCTACTCAGATATGATGATACGAGCGATATAGGCACCATGACGAACCTGCTAGAAAGATTAATTTTAGAGGACCAGGTTGACTTTGTCTTCCCCCCTTGGGGTACCGCTTGGCTCTTTGCTGCTGCCCCTATAGCCAACAAGTATGGGTATATACTGATTGGGGGCCCCGGTGGTGCCGGGGAGCTAAAGTCGCTTAACCTGCCCTATTTCTTCCAGGTTTTGAATTTTGCTGAAACTCAGGCCCCGGCTCTTACTGGCATTTTCAATGAAGTCGGAGTGAAGTCGGTGGCGGTGGTCTTCCGCGGAGACCTCCACGGCGTAGAGTATGGCGGCGCCATGGTTCCGTATTTCGAGCAGGCCGGAATCGATGTCGTAATGATCGAGAGCTTTCCTCCTGACGTGACTGAGGACTACTCGCCATTGTTGAAGGAAGCCCAGTCGCTTGGCGTCGATGCCTTTTTGGCTGCTTGCTATCCCTGGGAAACCGGGCCTATAATTGGACAGGCAATAGCGTATGGCATTAACTTCAATGCCATCTTCTGTTCCGTTGGGCCCTATTGCCCCAATACCTTTAGAGACGCGTTTGGCGCGGATGTGATTGAGGGAGTAATGGGCGGCGGTGCCTGGAATGCGAAGACCTCTCCTGAAGCCGCGGAATTCGTTGACAAATACATAGCCTTTACTGGCATGGAACCCGACTACTGGGGAGCACTATACTACTATTCATCATTACAGCATTTCCAGCAGGCTGTCGAGGAGGCAGGGACACTTGACCAGGCGGTAATAAGGGATATTATGGCGACCACGACCTATGAAACGGCTTTGGGACCGTTCTGGTACGATGAGAACCGATACTTTGTGAATCATCCCGGTGAGATAGGTCAGTGGCAAAACGGTGTATATGAAGTCATAGATCCTGGGGAGAGGCGTACCGCACCGCCTGAATACCCTAAGCCGGATTGGCCAGCACCAGCAGAATAATCGTAGAGTTATAGTAGCAATAAACAATATAGTGCAATAATAGCGAGCAGGCTGTCTAAAGGGTGTAAAGATAACAACTCTTGAGGGTGGTTATTTTCTCCAGAGGACTTATCCTGCACCCTTGGGGCAGCCTGTGCCCATAATTGCCAAAGCTAGAAAGCTATTATTATGATTGTAACAATCCTGGATGTAGCGATTGCCGGTTTACTGATGGGCGGCATCTATGCCCTCATTTCTATGGGCTTGAGCCTACAGTATGGTGTTGCCCGAGTGCTGAACATAGCTCACGGCGAATTTATCATGCTCGGGGCTTTTATCACCTGGTCGCTGTTTTCCATTTTTGGTATCAACCCGCTGGTTTCTCTTGCCATTTGCGGTCCTATTATATTCATAATCGGTTTTCTACTTCACCGCACTTTGTTCACCCGCCTTAGAATCTCGTCACCATCGCTGGCTGTCTTTGAGGGCAACTCCATGTTAGCTGCTTTTGCTCTCCTCTTTATCATTCAGAATGTGGCCATATTAATATGGGGCGCTGGCATAAAAAGCTACACCTATTTAGCCTTCCCGGTCAATATTGGGGGAGCGGTATTTGCCGCCAATCGCCTGGTAACCCTTGGCTTTGCTATAGCCATAGGTGTGATCTTTTATATCTTTTTAGCCCGTACCCGCCTGGGCAAAGCGATCAGGGCAGCAGCCCAAGACCCAGTCACCGCTGGGCTCATGGGGGTAAACATTAACCGGGTGCTGGCTTTATGCTTCGGCCTCGGTGCTCTGATGGCTGGTTTAGGCGGCTCGCTTATAAGCATGATGATAAGCATTCAACCAAC
>CAZUHO010000096.1:0-3775 GCA_964620725.1 uncultured Dehalococcoidales bacterium | reverse complement strand
AGAAATAGGGAGGGGAATACCGAGACCCTGCGCCGGCTGGGGCAGGAAATGGGCTTGGGGGTAACCGTAGTGCCCCCGCTAATAATAGACGGCGAGGTGGTCAGCAGCACTGCTATCAGGAAGGCTCTAGCCCAGGGAGATATGGAACAGGTGCAGCAGCTGGTGGGGCGCCCCTTCCGCCTTCAGGGGCGTGTCGTCACCGGGGCAGGGCGGGGTTTAAAGCTGGGCTTCCCCACCGCCAACCTGGAGATAGAAGCGGAACAGGCCCTCCCCCCCGATGGCGTCTATGTCAGCCAGGCTCGCATTAATAACCGGAGCTACCCCTCGGTGACCAACATCGGCAAGCGCCCCACCTTTAATAACGGCGAGCGCCTGGTAGAGGTCTATATCCTTGACTACGGCGGCGAGCTATACGAACGGGAGCTGGAGATTGACTTACTCGAGCGGCTCCGCGGCGAGAAGAAATTCGAAAATGCGGAAGAACTGAGGAAGCAGATAGCACAGGATGTAAAACAGGGAAGAGCCCTACTAAAAAGCCGAGGTGGAAAATAGCTATGCCTAGTGATGACATCAATTATCTGCTGAAGCGGGGGGTGGCGGAAATCATCGTTGAGGATGAGATGCGGGAGCTACTGCGCTCGGGCAGAAAGCTGCGGCTGAAGGAGGGGTTTGACCCCAGCTTCCCCGATATCCACCTCGGTCATATGGTAGCCCTGCGCAAACTGCGCCAGTTCCAGGAATTGGGGCATCAGATTGTTCTCATCGTTGCTGACTGGACGGCGCAGATTGGCGACCCCAGCGGCATGTCCGCCACCCGACCCATGCTCTCTATAGAGGAGGTCAAGGCTAACGCCGAGACCTATATGCAGCAGTTCTTCACCATAGTTGAAAAGAAAAAGACCGAAATCAGGTGGCAGAGCGAGTGGTTCGGCAAATTCACCCTCACCGATATTATCCAGCTCACCAGCAAGTTTACCGTCGCCCAATTTCTGGCCAGGGACGACTTCAGCAAGAGATATAAGGAGGAACGCCCCATTGCCCTCACCGAGCTGCTTTACCCCCTCCTCCAGGCATATGATTCGGTGGCGATTAAAGCCGATGTTGAATTCGGCGGCACCGACCAGAAGTTCAACTTCCTGGTGGGGAGGGAGCTTCAATCCATGGTGGGGCAGCGCCCCCAGCAATGCTTTATGGTCCCCCTCCTCGTTGGCATCGACGGCAGCCAGAAGATGAGCAAAAGTCTGGGTAATTATATCGGCGTCGCTGAGCCGCCTGAGGAGATATACGGCAAGGCAATGTCTATCCCCGACAGCCTTATCCTAAACTACCTTGAACTGCTGACCGACGTCCCGGATAAAGAACTAGCCGAATTCAAGAAAGAGCTTGAGAATAAAGCCTTTAACCCGATGACGCTCAAAAAACGTCTGGCCAGGGAGATTATAACCCAGCTCTACGGCCAAAAAGCAGCCACCGAAGCCGAAGGGCACTTTGAAAGAACGGTGCAGAAAAAGGAAGCGCCGGAAGAGATAGCGCTGGGTACCAAGTCAGGTAAGAGTCTTCAGGATTACCTTGTGGAAAACCAACTGGCTAAAAGTCGGAGTGAAGCTAAGCGTCTCATTACACAAGGTGCTGTAGATGTAAATGGCAAAAAAGTTACCGATACACATAAGATTGTCACTAAGGACAGTATCATAAAAGTAGGTAAGCGAGGTTATATAAAGTCTACTTAGCCGGTATCTATACTAGCCGATGAAGAACCAGCCCCGCCGGCGCCTTGGGATAGAAGTAGGTTGATTTTCTGGGCATCCTATCGCCGGCATCAGCAATGGCTTTAATTACCTCCGGCTTAACCGGGCTTAAGAGAAAGGCGAGCTGGTATTCCTTCTCCACTACCCTCTTGACCGCATCCTCCCGGCTATAGGTATAGTCAAGGCCCGCCTCCTCACCACCCTCCACCCCCAGAAGCTTCTCCAGTATGACATGGTCAAGCACGCTGACGTTTAATTTCTTATACAGCTCTGAGTGAAAGCAGGGCATCAGCTCGCTGGCAGCCGCCGGGTCGCGCAGTCTCAATATGAGAACACTGCCTTCAGTGGCACCAAAGACAACCAGCCTGAACTCATCCCTCTCCCCACCACCCAGTAAATCGTCAACCTGCTGCCAGACACCGGGTTTATCAAGCGGCAGTTCCTCTACCTCAAAGAATGACTTTAACCCCGCCGGTAGCTGGCTCAGGGCTGTTCGTGACAGACCCCTCAGCAGCCGATGCGGAGGTAGAATGAGAAGCCCGGGGTCGGAGAAAGCCACCAGCGTCATCATGACAAAATTAAACGCCTCATCCCCAGAGATTGATGAAGAGCAGGCTTGCCGCTCCCGCTTATAGGTAAGAGCGCTCTCATAGCGATGGTGTCCGTCAGCAATATAGAGCGGCTGGCGGGCTAAGCTGGCGGATAGCTTTTCAATAACCTCAGGTTCGGTGACAGCCCAGACCCTATGCCCTTCTCCGCCAGCAAGATTAACTATCGGCTGGTTTTGCTCCGCCTCAGCCAGCAAAGAGGAGGCTTGCTTTCCCTGATCTTCAAACAGAGCCAGAATGGGGCTGGTATTAGCCTGAAGCGCCCAGAGCAGGCTCAAGCGGTCAGTGCTGTGCTCAGCCAGGGTGCCCTCGTGAGGGCGGACTGTCATCTTATCCCACTCCTCCAGCCTGACGCCGGCGATTATACCGCGGCGTCTATACTCCCTCCCCCCATGGGAGAAATAATGGTCGTGGAGATAGACAGCCGGTTTTTCGTCAGCGGTGAGTATGCCCTTCTCCAGCCACTGCTTCATAACAGCTGCGGAGCGGGTATATCTATTTTCGGTGGGCGCATCCTGAGGTAACCCTCGTCCAAATTCAATCTGGACGAAGTTATATGGACTCCGATGATAAAGCTCCTGCTGCAACTGGGGGGTGATAATATCGTAGGGGGGACAGATAACCTCGGCTAGGTCTTTAACCAGCCCCTGATTATAACGCACCCCGCGAAAGGGATGAATTTCAGCCACACTTAATCTCCTTTACCAGATAACCAATATGTCCCTTATAGTGTCATCAAATGAAGGTTCCTCATAATAGTAACCTTCTCTAGGCTCTATACATTGGTAGTACCTCTCGCCAACAATAGGTCTGACCCTATCATCAGTTATGGCATCAAAATAGGCAAGTCCTTCATCAACCGTATCAAAGGCTATTATGGCATGTCCCCCGTCTGGATAGCGGAGTTCAACATAAGCACACCGAAAACCTTCCCCCTCAGCATTATTGCACACATCCCTGGAAAAATGGCTACATATATATACATCCTCAACATATTCATTATCATTTGTTCTATCCTGCCCGATAAACGAAACCGCCTCTTGATAAGTCGGGTCTCTTAATGTATAACCATGTTCCGCGCCAGCGTTTACACCTTCCTCATAGCCATCCGCTTTACCTGTTGCATAGCCCTCGGTGTAGCCATCCTGCTCACCGGAGATATAGCCTTCATCATAGCCATCCTCTATGCCTGAACTGTAGCCAACATTTTGACCTGAAGCATAGCCTTTATCATAGCCCGCTTTTCCGCCCATGCCATAGGCAACCTGATAAACCACAAAGCAGGAAAGGCATACTGCCGCCAAAATACCTACTGATATAAATATTCGTTTTAGCACTTCACACCACCCCCTGTCTAAAGGGACATTATACCAATTTATATTTCTCACCGCTACAAACTATGCTATACTTGAATTACAA
>CAZUHO010000095.1:0-3807 GCA_964620725.1 uncultured Dehalococcoidales bacterium | reverse complement strand
TTTAACTTAGGTTAGTGCTGCATTGCACGAAATTTTGCTCATCTATTTTTAGGATTAGAGTAAAAGATAGCTTTTATGTTGCCAAAAAACAAGGAACAAAGGGTGCTTCCTGTTCCCAGGAAGTCTTACGCCAAGTTGCCTGAGGTACTGGAAGTACCAAACCTGCTCAGGGTTCAAATCGATTCCTTCCGCTGGTTTCAGGAACATGGGCTAAGGCACTTGCTGGAGGAGGTATCTCCTATTGAGGACTTCACCGGCAACAGGCTGGCGCTTAGCTTCATTGACTATGAATTCCGCGAGCCCCATCACACCGAGCAGGAGTGCCGCTCAAGGGACCTTACCTATTCCGCCCCCCTCTACGTCAGGACACAGCTTCTGGTTAAGGAAACCGGGGAAATCAAGGAGCAGGACCTGTTCTTCGGTGATATCCCGCTGATGACGGCCAAGGGCACCTTCATTACCAGTGGCGCGGAAAGGGTAGCCGTAAGCCAGTTACTCCGCTCTCCTGGCGTATATTTCTCGGTTGAAGAAGACCCCACCACCGGCCGCCGCTTGTGCCACGCCAAGCTAATCCCTACCCGCGGGGCTTGGCTTGAGTTTGAGACCAGCAACCGGGATGTAATCTCGGCTAAGATAGATGGCAAGCGCAAGATTCCCATCACCACCCTGCTCCGGGCTATCGGCTATGGTAGCGAGGAAGAGCTGCTCAGGCTGTTTGCTAATGAGGACAATTCCCCCGACCACCAGTATATCCACCCAACTATAGAGCGCGAGCCCCAGGTCACGGATGAGCCTGAGGCGCTACTTGATATTTATAGAAAGCTGCGCCCTGGAGACCCGCCCAACATTGAAAATGCCAGAAAACTGCTCAAGAGTTTGTTCTTCGACCCGCTGCGCTATGACCTTGGGGAGGTGGGGCGCTATAAGCTTAATAAGCGACTGGGACTTGATATCCCGGAAGACCAGCTGGCTCTGACCAGAGAGGACATCGCTGAGATAGTAAGACACATTATCATGGTTAACAACGGTAACGATACTCCCGACGATGTTGACCATTTGGGAAACCGGCGGGTGCGCACCGTTGGTGAGCTGATTCAAAACCAGTTCCGCATCGGCTTACTGCGCCTGGAGCGAGTGGTCAGGGAGCGCATGAGTATTCTCGCCACCGAGGTATTAACCCCCAGTGCCCTGGTTAACATTCGCCCGGTAATGGCCGCCACCAGGGAGTTCTTCGGTGGCTCGCAGCTATCGCAGTTTATGGACCAGACCAACCCCCTGGCTGAGCTAACCCACAAGCGAAGGCTCTCAGCCATGGGACCCGGGGGGTTGTCCCGGGAGCGGGCTGGCTTTGAGGTTAGAGACGTCCACTTCTCCCACTACGGTAGAATCTGCCCCATTGAGACGCCGGAGGGACCTAACATTGGTCTTATCGGTTCTCTTGCCACCTACGGACGGATTAACCGCTATGGCTTCATTGAAGCGCCATACCGCAGGGTTATTTCTGAGGTGGACAATACCTCAGATGGTCTGTTAGGGAGGACAACCAGGGAGGCGGTCCTTGGTGATAAAGGCAATACCGTAGTCGAAGCCAGGACTACCATTAACCAGAAGCTTGCCACCAAGCTGGCTAAATTGTCTCCGAGAAAGATAAAGGTGGTGCCCTTTGTCTCCGATGAGGTCGTTTACCTATCAGCCGATAAAGAGGACGAGTATATTATTGCTCAGGCTAACGCCAAGCTTGACCCCAATAACCAGTTTGTTGATGAAAAGGTTGAAGCCAGATACGCTGAGCGCTACGTGCTAATAGCGCCGGCTGAAATCCAGTTTATGGATGTTTCACCCAAGCAGATAGTTAGTGTTGCCACATCATTAATTCCCTTCCTTGAGCATAATGATGCCAATCGTGCCCTGATGGGGTCTAATATGCAGCGCCAGGCAGTGCCCCTGCTCCGCCCCGAGGCACCGGTGGTAGCTACCGGTATGGAGGTGGAGGTTGCCAAGCACAGCGGGCAGGTCATCTTTGCTCAAAATGCGGGGAAAGTCACCTCGGCTAACAGCTCCGAGATCGTGGTTACTCCCGATAGTGGTGATGAGGACGTATACCCCTTGATGAAGTTCGTCCGCACCAATCAGGGGACGTGCATCAGCCAGCATCCCATAGTCAGCAAGGGTGAAAAAGTGGAGGTGGGGCAGGTTCTGGCTGATAGCTCATCTACTGAATACGGAGAGCTGGCTCTGGGGCAGAATGTAATCTGTGCCTTCATGAGCTGGGAAGGCTATAACTTTGAGGACGCTATTATCATCAGCAGTCGGCTGGTGGAGCAGGATAAGTTTACCTCGGTTCATATTGAGAAGCATGAGATAGAAGCCAGGGATACCAAGTTGGGACCGGAAGAGATTACCCGGGATATACCCAACGTCGGTGAGGAAAACCTGCGCGAGCTTGATGAAGAGGGCATTGTTCGCATCGGTGCCGAGGTGGGTCCGGACGATATATTAGTGGGCAAGATTACCCCCAAGGGAGAGACCGAGCTATCGGCTGAGGAGAAACTGCTCAGGGCTATCTTTGGCGAGAAAGCCCGGGAGGTGAAGGACACCTCGCTGCGTGTGCCTCACGGTGAGTGGGGCAGGGTGATTAATGTCAGGGTCTTCTCCCGTGAGAACGGTGATGAGCTGCCTGCCGGCGTCAACCAGTGGGTGCAGGTCTGGATTGCCCAGAAGCGGAAGGTCTCGGTGGGGGATAAGCTGGCCGGGCGTCATGGTAATAAGGGGGTTATCTCCCTCATTGCGCCGGCTGAGGATATGCCCTTCCTCCCCGATGGCACACCGGTGGATATTATCTTAAATCCCATAGGTGTCCCATCGCGGATGAACCTGGGGCAGGTTCTGGAGACTCACCTGGGGTGGGCCGCCCAGGCCCTTGGTTTTAGGGTGCTTACCCCGGTTTTTGATGGTGCCAGTGACAAGGAAATTGAAGATGCTCTGGCTAGAGCCTGGATTGCCCAGAGGTCTGGGGCGGTTGCCTTTGAGCCGGCTAATGACCACCCCGAGGTGAACCTGAAAAAGGCTAAGGCGTGGCTTAAAGAGAAGGGCTACAAGGGAGACAGGGTATTCAGCGATGAATACCTCGGGGAGGCGAGAGAGGTCTGCCTGCGCCTGTGGCTTGAAGAGATGGGCGTAGCCAGCAAGAGCCTCGACCAAAGCCAGCTGAGAGAGGCGGTGGAGACAGCAAGAGCCAAAGGTAACGCCACCCCGCCGATTATGGGCAAGGTTGTACTCCGCGACGGACGCACTGGTCGGCCCTTTGACCAGCCGGTAACGGTGGGGAGCATCTACATGATGAAGCTAATCCACCTGGTTGAGGATAAGGTCCATGCCCGCTCTACCGGGCCCTACTCCCTTATTACCCAGCAGCCTCTGGGGGGCAAGGCTCAGTTCGGCGGTCAGCGCTTTGGCGAGATGGAGGTATGGGCGCTGGAAGCCTACGGTGCTGCCCACATCCTCCAGGAAATCCTGACCATAAAGTCGGACGACGTTGCCGGTCGAGCCAAGACCTATGAGGGTATAGTTAAAAATGAGGATATACTCCAGCCCGGAGTGCCGGAATCATTCAAGGTTCTGGTTAAGGAGCTGGAAAGCCTGGGGCTTGCCATTGAGGTGATTAACGAGGAGGAAAAGGCGGCATTTACCACCGAAGCCGAAGGTGAAGAAGCCCCCAAACTGGAGGCTGAAGCTGAGGAGGAAACCGCTGAAGCCCCCAAATTAGAGGCAGAGCCTGAGACTGCCGAGAGTCCCCCTGAGCCGAAG
>CAZUHO010000094.1:0-3835 GCA_964620725.1 uncultured Dehalococcoidales bacterium | reverse complement strand
TCCAGGTCATCAACGTATTCCCACCCCCACACCTTCTCCAGCAGCTGCCGGTGGGTAAGAATACGCCCCGCATTCTGCATCAGCAGGGCAAGCAGGCGAAACTCCACCGGGGTCAGCCTTACCTGCTTCCCATTTACCATAACCTTCCGCCCGGCAATATCCACACTCAGGAAGTCATCGCTATAGGTAACCTCACCACCCTGCCGGGAAGAAGGCAACTCGGTGCGGCGCATTACCGCCTTCACCCTTGCCACCAGCTCCTTACTGCCCACCGGCTTTATCACATAGTCATCAGCCCCACAACCAAGCCCGCGCACGACATCATCCTCGGTCTTCTCGCGGGCAGTGAGCATAATGACAGGGATATCAGAGATTTCACGGATGCGGCTACAGGCCTGCCAGCCGTCCATCCCCGGCATCACCACGTCAAGGAGCACCATATCCGGTTTGTGGGTGAATAAAAGCTTCAAGCCATCACCCCCGCTGTTGGCGCTGAGCACCTCATAACCCTGCTGGTTAAGAGTCTGCCCCACCAGTCTGACAAAGGCAGCGTCATCATCAATTACTAGAATTTTCTTTCCCACTGAAGTCTCCAATGATGCCAGGGTTACCCTCCACCCTGTTGCAACATTTCCGCCACCAGTTGAGGAAACTGGCGGGTATTTACCGGCTTTGATATGTACTTATCGCACCCGGCGGCCATAATTTTCTCTCTGTCTCCCTCCATAGCCGAGGCGGTAAGGGCAATAATAGGAGTCTGCTTAAACTCCGGGGTCTGCCTGAGCCTCCTCGTCACCTCAAGACCATCCATTTTGGGCAGCTGGATGTCCATTACTATGAGGTCCGGCCGCCCCTCCATAGCTACCACCAGCGCCTCCTCGCCATCGGTTGCCTCAAGCAGTCCGTAGCCCTTGTTTGCCAAGACCATCCTGATTACTCTCATATTGGTGGGATTATCTTCCACTATCAGTATTTTCTTTGGCACCGATCCTCTCCGCAGCTACCAGCGGTAGGGTAAAGATAAAGCTACTCCCCTTACCATACTTACTCTTCACCAAAATTCGACCGCCATGCAGCTCAACAAGTTCCTTGACCAGCGTTAGCCCCAGGCCGGTCCCTCTTCTCTCTCTGGTCATTGAATCATCTGCCTGATAGAAGGGTTCAAATATCTGTTTTAGGTCTTCCTCTTTGACACCGATGCCGTTATCGCTCACACTGACCTGACACCAGCCGTCCTTCCTCGAAGCCTCAATCTTTAGCTTGCCCCTATCCGGGGTAAACTTGGAGGCATTGCTCAGCAGATTAAAAAACACCTGCCTCAATCTGGCTTCATCGGCTTGAACCAGGGGAAGCCCATCGTCTAACCTAACATCAAGGCTTTGTTTTCTTTGCGAGAGCACCGCCGTCATGGCGCTTGTTACCGATTCCACCACCTCGGAGAGGGCAATATCTTTCAGTTTTAGTTCCACCTTGCCCGCCTCTACCTTGGCGAGGTCAAGGACCTCGTTGATTAACCCCAGCAGGTGCCGACTGCTGGTCAGGATATCGTCAAGGCACTGCCTCTGCTCCTCATTGATCTTACCGGGCACCTGGTCCAGCATCAGCTCAGCAAAGCCCATAACGACATTGAGCGGGGTGCGCAACTCATGGGACATACGGGCTAGAAAGTCGGACTTGGCCCGACTTGCCTTCCCCAGCTCCTCGTTCTGCGCCTCCAGTTGCTCATTCTTCCTCTGTATTTCCTGCTCCAGTTGCTTGTGCTCGGTGATGTCTCTCTGCATCACCTGAACGCCCAGCTTCTTACCGCCGGCTGCCAGCAAAGCAACATGAAGCTCGGTCCAAGCTAAACTTCCGTCCTTCCGGTTATAGGCAACTTCAAAAGGTTGGGAAGCTTTCCCTCTTACAATGGAATTGAATACCTTTAGAAATTTAGGCATATCCTTTGGCTGGACGACAGCTAACTTTGAGAAGTGCTTGCCAACCAGCTCACCCTCAGAATAGCCACCTTTCTTATAGACAACAGGGTTGCATGATGTAACCATACCCTTCATATCCATAGTGGTAATGCCAACGGGGGACAGTTCGAAGAGCATCCTGTACTTTTCCTCATTCTGCCGCAGCAAATCCTCCGCCTGCTTACGCTCGCTGATTTCATTCTGCAACTTTTCATTAGCTTCGGAGAACAGCATGTTAGACTGCTGCAGACTTTCCACCAGCTTGCGGTTCCTGATTGATAACTCCTGCTCCCTCAGGGCATTATTAATCAGGGTCTTCAGCTCATCCATCGCCTCAGGCTTGAGGATGTAGGCATAGGCACCTTCGCTAACAGCATCCACCGCCGCTTCAAGGTTGGCACGGCTGGCCATCATAATTACTGCCACCTCAGGGTTAAACTCCTTGGTCGTTTCCAGTATTTGCCGACCACTGACATCGGGCAGTTTAACGTTGGTAAGGACAATATTGAACGGCTTCTTGCTGAACAGTGCTGTTGCCTCTTGCCCGGTGGTAGCTGTGGTCACCCCGTGACCCGCGTCTCGCAGTCTGGCGGATAGGGCCTTTCGCCTCGCTACATCATCGTCTACTACCAGGATGTTCGTCCGCTTAGGCATATTTACCTTTTCCACTTTCTCCACCAGGAAAGTTCACCAACCAACGACACCACCCTATCCACATTAAATGGCTTGTAAATGCAGGTGTAAGCGCCATGGGATACTACTCTCTGCATCAACTCCGTCTCAGAATAACCGGTCATCATAATAACCGCCACCTCGGGGTCTATTGTCTTAACCTGCTCAAAGAACTCTACCCCGTCTATATCGGGTAGCTTTACATCAAGAAATATGATGTCAAAGCGTTTTTCCCTAACCCTTGCCAGTGCCTCACCCCCGGTGGCGGCAGTAACCACAGAATACCCTCTCTCCTCCAGGATAGTCTTAAGGCTTTCACGGTCAGTAAAGCTATCATCTACGACCAGAATCAGGGTCTTTTGCAGGGCAGACTCAATGATGCTCACTATCTTTTCAATATCAAAAGGCTTGTAAACCACGGCATAGGCACCCTCCTCCAGAGCCTCTCTTACCAAGTCTTCCACCGAATAGGCGGTCATCATTATCACCACTGCCTGGGGGTTTATCTTCTTTATCTCACGGAAGGTCTGAACGCCGTTTATCCCCGGCATCTTTATATCCATGAAGACAAGGTCAAAGGGGGTCTGCTTTGCCATCTCAATGGCTTGATAGCCATCCTCGGCTAGAACTACGTTATACCCCTCGTCCTCCAGTATTCCGCCCAAAGTCAGCCGAATGCTCTTAAGGTCATCAACTACTAAAACGTTAGTCTTCATTTTTCCCTTCTTCTTTATACTGGCTCTTAGACCGCCCGTGTCGGCAGGGAGACGGTGAAGGTGGTCCCTTTGCCTTCTTTACTTTTTACCCCCATATCCCCACCATGCCTGTCCATGATGCTCTTGCTCATCGCCAGCCCCAACCCGACACCCCTTGGCTTGGTAGTAAATAAGGGGTCAAAAATTCTGTCTATTACCGACTCAGGAATGCCACAGCCGGTATCGGTAAAGTCCACCGTTACCGACTCGTCCTCACTTCTAGCACTAATCTCAAATTGCCCACCTTCAGGCATAGCCTCCAGGCCGTTAAGGACGACATTGATAAATACCTGCCGAATCTGGGAGGCATCCACCAATACCATGGGCAGGCCGGGGCCTACATCCGTGACCACTTTAATATTCCCCGGCACGGCAACATGGTTGAGAGAATCCCTGACTATGCTACCGGCATTAACCAGTGAGACCGTTGGCTTGGCTACCCGGGAGAAGCTG
>CAZUHO010000093.1:0-3901 GCA_964620725.1 uncultured Dehalococcoidales bacterium | reverse complement strand
TTTATTCCTGTGTACCGAATGACCACATTGCCAGAAAAACCATCACCGCCCCGAAGGCGGCAACTATTATTAAGTCCTCGCCGATGGACATGGTATGCCCGAAGACGGTAATACCCAGTGAGGCGGCGGGCTCGGTGCCTAGCACCAGCTGGCGTATGGGGTCAACGCCATAGGTTACCGGGTTGATTTTGACCAGGATGCTCATCCACTGGGGCAGATTATTAACCGGGAAGAAGATGCCGGAAAGGAATACCATGGGGAAGATGAGCAGCTGCATCACCGCCTGGTGGGCTTCCATGGACTTAATCCAGGAAGCAAGGAATATCCCCATTGCCGATAGGGCGCAGGCGACCAGGAACATCACCGGTATTAGCTTGGGCAGTATTTCCACCGGGAAGGCGACGCCGAAAACGGGGGCGAAGAGCAGTATTATTATTCCCTGTATCAGGGCGAGGGTGGCTCCGCCCAGTGTTTTGCCCGCCGCCACCGCCACCCGGCTGATGGGCGCTACCAGCACCTCTCTGAGGAAGCCGAATTCGCGGTCCCAGACCACGGACACCCCTGACATGAAAGAGGTCATCAGCACCGTCATACCAATGATGCCGGGGAACATGAACTTGGAGAAATCAATCCCCGGGGCGAGCATGCCCATGCTGCCGCTCAGCCCACTGCCAAAAACGATTAAAAATAATAGCGGGAAGGCGAGGGAGATTACCATGCGCATTTTGTCCCGCCAGAACCTGAGTAAATCGCGATACCAGATAGTATAGATGCCTCGTAGGTTATTCATAGCTCTCCTTTATCATCGGGCGCTCAGCGCCTTCTCAGGTAGCGACCGTGCCGCCGCACCATCTCTTTTAGCTCGTTCTTGACCGCTTCGTCCCGGAGCCGATGCCCGGTCAGCTTGAGGAAGACGTCATCCAGGGTGGGGCGGCGCAGGCTAACGCTGAGGATTTCAGTGTTAAGCTCCTTTACCAGAGTGGGGATAAACTTATCCCCGCCGGCAATCTCAAAGGTTATATGCTCGCCATCGCTGGTGGCGCTAATCTGGTACCTCTCCTGAAGTTCGGCTTTAGCCTTACGGTTATCCGCCGTGCTCAGGCTAATCACGTCCCCACCCACCATGCCCTTCAGCCCCTGAGGGCTATCCAGGGCGATTATCTTGCCGTAGTCCATGACGGCAATACGGTTGGTATACTCGGCTTCATCCATGTAGTGGGTGGTGAGGAAGATAGTGGTCCCCTCTGTCCGGCGTAAGCCGAGGATGAAGTCCCAGAGGCGGTGCCGGGTCTGGGGGTCGAGTCCGAGGGTGGGCTCGTCTAGGAAGAGCACCTTGGGGCGGTGGAGGAGTCCCCGGGCAAGCTCAAGACGCCGTTTCATACCGCCGGAGAAGGTCTTGACGATGTCGCCACGCCTTTCCCATAGCTCAACCATGGTCAGCATCTGCTTTATCCTTTCCTTTCTCAGCGAGGCAGGGACATGATAAACACGGGCGTGGAACTCCAGATTCTCCATGGCCGTCAGCCGTTCGTCCAGACTTGGGTCTTGAAATACCAGCCCGATGCTCTGGCGCACCTGAGCCTGTTGACGAGCGATGTCGAAGCCATTGACCAGTGCCCTGCCCGAGGTCGGCTTGGATAGGGTGCAGAGGATGCTGATTACGGTTGTCTTTCCCGCCCCATTGGGACCGAGAAGGCCAAAGACCTCCCCCCGGTTAACGCTGAAGCTGGCGTCATTTACCGCCACCAGCTCTTTGTAGCTCTTTACCAGGTGTTTCACCTCAATAATATGGCGTTTTGACATCTTATCCCCATTTTAATACTGGCGGTTGCTCTACCGCAAACGTTTTTGCCCTTAAATTGAAATTTTAATGAAACTTAAACACCAATTTTATGGGTAATTAACCCCCCAACCCCTAAGATTGAGCTATAGATATGGATAGCGAGGAAGCTGAAACGGTTGAAGAGAGCGACATGATTAAGAGTGTTATCCGGTGCCCCAATAATATGGTTGTAGTATTTGATGATGATGACGAGCAAGTCCCTGAGTACCAGGGTAAATATGAGGAAGTAAGGGCGCGCGTCCTGAGGGATGCCCCAGCCGATACGCTATTCGGTCTCTGGTTTGATTATGAGACCGATGTAAGAACAGTCTTGCGGGAGGATTGGTAGGCAGAATGAAGACTAACGTTTTAGTGGTTGACGACATTAAGAGCATTCGGCTGACTTTGAGCGGGATATTGGGGGATGAGGGGTATAACGTAGTCCTGGCCGAGGATGGCTATCAAGCCATTGAGATGGCAAAGCAGACCCCCTTTGACTTCGTCTTCATGGATATAAAGATGCCGGGGATAAACGGCGTTCAGACCTTTCGCGAGATAAAGAAGGTAAATCCGCAGGCGGTGGTGATAATGATGACCGCCTATTCAGTGGAGGATTTGGTGAGGCAGGCACTGGGAGAAGGTGCCTATGGTGTGGTTTATAAGCCATTTGATATTGATAAGATAGTGGGCATGATAGAATCTGCCCTTCACTGCCCACAACCCGTCCCACAAAACTAAAAGACCTATTACCTTTGTACTATTTCTTCCCCTTACAAGATGCCTATAGGCATTTTTTTGCCATTTATGGTACAATTGGCAAAGAAGCAGTAGTCAAAGGGGAGTGATAGCTATAGTGAAGAGGCAAGCGACTCCCTCTAAACCATACTCGGAGCGTGCCTATTGGCATTTTTTTGTCATTTATGGTACAATTGGCGAAGAAACGGTAGTTAAAAGGAGGGAGGGATGGCTATAAGGAAGAAGGCAAGCAGCTCTTCCACCCCTGCGGAGCCTGGGGTAAAAGAATTAAAGCAGTCAGCAGAGAGGCTTCAGGCGTTGATAGATGACGCTCCTATCGGCATATGCAACATAGACTTTAAAGGCAAGATTACCTATGTAAATAAGAGGTTTGAAGAAGTCTCAGGTTATTCACGTGACGAAGTGCTGGGCAAGAACGGGCTTAAGCTCGGCATGTTCCCCAAAGAAACGGTAAAATTCTTGGAAAAGCGGTTAAAAAACAAGCTGGTGGGAAGACCTCTTCCTGTCCTGGAGACACAGTTCAAGTGCAAAGATGGACACTGGATATGGGTGGCGCTGGAGGGGAAGCTTATGAAGGGGGGGAGGATACCCGTCGGCTTCCAAATCATCTCAAGGGACATTACCCAGCGCAAAGAGGCGGAGGAGGCGCTGAGGGAGAGCCGGGAACGGTTACGGAAAATGTTTGAGTCTGTTACCGATGGCATATCAGTTGTTGATTTGAATGGTGTCATCACCGAGACGAACCAGAGAACAGTTAAGATGCATGGCTTCAAGTCCAGGGATGAGCTCCTGGGGAGGAGTGCCTTTGAGCTGGTTGCCCCCCGCGACCATGATAGAATAACGGCCAACATGCGGAAGGCGGTAAAACAGGGGACGGCTAGAAGTGAGGAATACACCCTGCTTAAGGCAGATGGCTCCGAGTTTCCCGGTGAGTTAAGCTCCAGCATACTGAAGGATGCTTCAGGCAGATGGATTGGTCACGTCACCATTGCCCGGGACATCACCGAGCGCAAGCGGGCGGAGGAGGCACTAAAAAAGGCTCAGGAACAGCTAATTCGCTCGGAGAAGCTGGCAGCGATAGGGCAACTGGCGGGCGGGGTTGGCCATGAGCTGAGGAACCCGCTGGGGGCAATTAAAAATGCCGCTCTCTATGTGCGGAGAAAGGTATCCAATAGTGAGCTATCGACTGCTGAGCCTAAGGTGTTGCAATTTATTGACCTCATAGATGAGGAAGTTGAGAGTGCCAATAAGGTGATAACTGACCTGCTCAGCTTCTCCCGGGTAGCCAAGCCAACGGTCTCACTGGTTAATGCCGGTAGCATA
>CAZUHO010000092.1:0-3929 GCA_964620725.1 uncultured Dehalococcoidales bacterium | reverse complement strand
GGCAGCATGGGGGCGGGGGGTTCTTTATTCCACCCGAAAGCGGTAAGCCAGTCCCTGACCGGCTGCTTATCATAGCTGTCCTGGGGCTGACCGACCTTATAGAGGTCAACATCCCAGATGCGAGATGAGTCCGGGGTTAATAATTCATCAATGAGGATAAGCTCGTCACCATCCAGCCCGAACTCGAACTTGGTGTCAGCAATAATAATGCCCCTGGCGGCGGCATACCCCCGGGCATAGCTATAGACAGCCAGGCTTTTCTCTCTTATCCCCTCAGCCAGAGCCACCCCATCCACCAGCTTCGCCATCTCATCCATAGGTATCGGTTCATCATGCCCCGTTTCCGCCTTGGTGGTGGGGGTGAAGAGGGGCTGGGGCAACTCCTGGCTCTCCTCCAAGCCTTTGGGCATCGGGTTTCCGGAAACGGTACCACTCTGCTTATACTCCACCCACGCCGAGCCGGATATATAGCCGCGCACCACGCACTCAACGGGAATGCGCTTGACCTTTTTAACCACCATAGAGCGCCCGGCTAAGTATTGGGGATAATCAAAGCGGCTCTCGGCGGGAAGGTAAGTATCAAGATGGCGGACATCTTCCACCGCTTCCACCAGATGGTTGGGCACCAGGTCCTTGGTCTGGTTGAACCAGAAAGCGGAGAGCTTATTCAGCACCACGCCCTTATTGGGGATGCCGCAGGGCAGGACAGAATCAAAGGCTGAGATTCGGTCAGTGGCAATAATCAGCAGCAACTCGCCCAGCTCGTAGGTATCACGCACCTTGCCCCGGATAAACAAGGGTAAAGGCAGGTCGGCATTCAGCAAAACATCGTTACCCATTATATTGCCCTTGGCGCCAAATCCGAAGGCTTGGCCATATCCCCCTTCCACTGCGCCTCCGTCAACCCCAGCCGCTTAAAGATATTATCCATATAGCGCAGGTAATACTGCTCGTCGAAGTTTTGCTCCAGCTCTTTAGCCGGGAGGGCTTTGGTAACCTCCTTGTCAGCCTTGAGCAGACTTAAGAAGCTCTTATTCCCCTTCCACGCCTTCATGGCGTTTCGCTGCACCAGCTCGTAGGCTTTCTGCCGGCTCAGCCCTTTATTGATAAGGGCGAGCATTACCCGCTGGGAGAAGATCAAGCCCTTGGTGAGGTCTATATTTTGCTTCATCCGCTTGGGATAGACCTGCAGTCCTTGCATTATTGAGGTGAAAATGCCAAGGGTATAATCCAGCACCAGGCAGGAGTCGGGCAGTATAATTCGCTCCGTGGAGGAATGGCTTATATCCCGCTCGTGCCAGAGGGCGATGTTTTCCATCGAGGTCAGGGCGTAGCCTCTCACCAGCCGGGCTAAGCCACAGACCCGCTCACAAAGCTCCGGGTTGCGCTTATGCGGCATGGCTGAAGAGCCGGTCTGACCGGCGCCAAAGGGCTCCTCCGCCTCCCGGGTCTCGGTCCGCTGCAAGGCTCTGATCTCGGTGGCAAACTTCTCCAGCGAGCTGGCAATTATAGCCAAGGTGGTAACGAACTGGGCATGGCGGTCACGCTGCAAGACCTGGCTTGATATCGGGGCGGGGGCAAGCCCTAACTTGAGGCAAGCCTTCTCTTCAACATCAGGGGACAGGGTAGCGTAGGTGCCAACGGCTCCCGAAATCTTACCCACAGCGATGGCTTTGGTGGCTTCACCCAGCCTTTGCCAATTACGCCTCATCTCCTCAACCCATAGCGCCAGCTTAAAACCGAAGGAGATTGGCTCAGCATGAACGCCATGAGTGCGGCCAATCATCGGTGTGTATTTATACTTTATCGCCTGTTGCGCCAGTACCGAGATTAGCCCCTTTACATCCTTACTAAGCAGCTCCGCCGCCTCAATCAGCTGCAAGCTCAAGGCAGTGTCTATGACATCGGAGGAGGTAAGACCAAGGTGGATAAAGCGGGATTCCTCCCCCACGCTCTCTGACACCGCACCCAAGAAGGCAGTTATATCATGGTGGGTCTCCCTTAAAATCTCCCCCATGCGTTTAAGGTCGACCCGAGCCAACTTTATCTTGGGCACCGCCTCCCTGGGAATGACGCCCAATTCAGCCCACGCCTCACAGACGGCAATCTCCACCTTGAGCCACTTATCAAACTTATTCTCGTCCGACCACACCCTCTTCATCTGAGGTCTGGAATAGCGTTCAATCATGGCTTTTCTCCTTGCAACTCGGCTCTATATTTTTCGTAGGCTTTTCGTATTTTTTCATGTTTCAGCCCTAGAATTTCAGCCGCCAGATAGGCAGCGTTCTTCGCCCCGGCACTGCCGATAGCCACCGCGGCTACCGGTATCCCCGCCGGCATCTGGACTATGGAATAGAGGGCATCAACGCCCTTCAGCTCGCCAGCAGCCAGTGGCACACCGATGACGGGCAGAGTTGTCCAGCTCGCCAGAACCCCGGGCAGGTGCGCCGCCCCACCGGCAGCGGCAATTATAACCTCAATCCCCCGCCCCCTGGCATCCAGCCCATACTGCCGGGCCTTATCCGGGTTGCGGTGGGCGGATATCACCGAGACCTCATGCTCAATGCCAAGCTTGGTTAATATATCAAGCGTTGGCTTGAGGGCTTCCGTATCCGATTTTGAACCCATAACTACAGCAACTAAAGGCATTTTATCTACCTCACCCCTCCCTTTTTAACTTAACTTTTTCTTCCCACCCAGCCCACCCTCGTGGGCTTCGCCTCTCTTTGACTCTCTTTTATCTCAGCCCCTTCCACTTAAGGGCGGTAAAGTCTCACTTATTTCCCCTTCCTTAAAGGGCGGCGGGTGGGAAAAGATATAAAATTTATGCGGGGCTTCGCCCCTTTAACCATTCCCCTTTATTTTATTAAAGCAATGTCCTTGCGGTAATGACAGCCCTCAAAGTGAATACGGGGGATATTTTTATAGACCTTTTCTCTGGCTTCAGCCAGATTTTTGCCGGTAGCGACTACGGTAAGCACCCTCCCCCCATTAGTCAGTACCCGCCCCGATTCCAGCTTGGTCCCGGCGTGAAAGACAATAATGTCCTTATCCAACTCGTCCAGCCCGCTAATAGCAAAGCCCGTCTTATAGCTGGCGGGGTATCCCCCCGATGCCATTACCACCCCAACACAGGCGCCATCACTCCACTGCGCCTTTACCTGCTCAAGCTTGTTATCAACAACTGCCAGCATAATATCCACCAGGTCGCTCTTGAGCAGGGGCAAGGTGACCTGCGCCTCCGGGTCGCCGAACCTGGCGTTAAATTCCAGCACCTTTGGCCCGTTATTGGTAACCATCAGCCCGCCGTAGAGGACGCCTTTATACGGTCTTCCTTCATCGTGCATTGCCTTAACCGTCGGCTCCATAATGGTCTCCACCACCTTTTTAGCCAGCGCCGGCTCAAGAAAGTGCGGCGGGCTGTAGCTGCCCATACCGCCGGTATTGGGCCCCTGGTCTCCGTCATATAATCGCTTGTAATCGCAAGCCGCCACCATAGGGACTAGGCTGTAGGCATCGGTAAAGGCAAAGGTGCTCATCTCCTTCCCCGATAGATGCTCTTCAATCAATACCCTGCCCCCGGCATCACCGAAGGCTTTAGCTTCCATTATATTGGAGAGGGCTTCCAGCGCCTGCGGAATGGAATCAGCCACGATTACCCCCTTGCCGGCAGCCAGACCGTCGGCTTTGACCACAATAGGCGGTTTCTGCTCCTGGAGATATTCCTTCGCCTTAGCATAATCGGAAAAGCTGACGCTTTTGGCGCAGGGTATATTATGTTTTTGCATCAGCTCCTTGGCGAAGACCTTGCTCGATTCAATCTCGGTGCCTTGCTTGGTCGGGCCGAAGATTTGCATCCCCCTGATGAGGAACTGGTCGACAATGCCCTCAGCCAGAGGTGCTTCGGGACCAACAACGGTGAGGTCAAT
>CAZUHO010000091.1:0-3993 GCA_964620725.1 uncultured Dehalococcoidales bacterium | reverse complement strand
CCCCCTAGCGAAAGCCGGCCAGTGGAATCTCCAGTCCCCCCAGTATCTCCGCCAGCAGCGCTTTCTGAAGGTGCAGTCTGTTTTCTGCCTGGTCAAAGACCACTGAGCGGGGGCTATCTATGACCCCCTCAGCCACCTCCTCCCCATGATGAGCCGGTAAGGGATGCATAAATATAGCTTCTTCCCCGGCCAGGGACAATAGCTCACTATTCACCTGATAGTCGGCAAATACCTTGCGCCGCGCCTCAGCCTCAGCCTCCTGCCCCATACTTGCCCAGACATCGGTATAAACAATATCAGCCCCGCTCACCGCCAGACGCGGGTCCTCAGTGCAAACTATCTCACCACCAGCGTTGCTCCGCGCCAGCTCCACCGCCTTGTCGTCAATAGCGTAGCCGGGCGGGGAAGCAATCCTGAAATTCATACCGCTAAGCGAAGCCGCCAGCATAAGGCTGCGGGCGACGTTGTTACCATCGCCAACGAAGGCTAGGGTCAGACCAGTTAATTCCCCCTTCTTCTCATAAATGGTCAAAAGGTCAGCCAGAGCCTGGCAGGGGTGCTCCCAATCGGAGAGGGCGTTTATCACCGGCACGCTGGAATTACTAGCCAGAACCTCCAATGCCTTGTGGGAAAAGGTGCGGGCGGCAACGGCATCCACATAGCGGCTGAGCACGCGGGCAACATCGGGAACCGCCTCCCGCTGCCCCAGGCCAACCTCAGCCGGGGATAGGTAAATGGTCTGCCCGCCTAACTGGCGCATAGCCAGCTCAAAGCTGACCCGGGTCCGAAGGGACGGCTTCTCAAACATTATCGCCAGCGTCTTCCCGCTGAGCATGGACAGCCAGCCCTGGGCTTTCATATCAACGGCATCTGATATTAGCTGGCGAACATCCTCACTGGTAAGGTCAGCTATTGATAACAGGTCTTTCCCTTTCATGCCCTACAGTATATCACGAAAAGCCAATTATTCAACATGGTTCTCTTTTCCCATACCCACCCACCCAAAAAGGTTTCACCTCTTTATAATCTCCTTGCCCCACCCCCAGGGGAGGGAGAGAAAATTACAGGATAAGCCGCCGACGCCCGTAGGGCGGGTGGGTTGGGAAGCAAAACAAATGGGGGCTTGACAGGGCACAATAACCAACCTAATATGCTGCAGGAGGCTGGACATGCCCGAGAGTGAAAAGTTTACCGTATCTGGAGACAAGCTGGTAGAGAAAATAAAGCAACTCATCCATGAGGGCAATATCAGAAGGGTGCGCGTAATACATGAAGGGCGAACCGTGCTTGAGATTCCACTATCAATTGGGGCGCCGGCGGCGGCAATCGGCATTATGGCGGCTCCGGTCCTGGCGGCAGTGGGCGCCTTCGCCGCGCTGGTAACCGAGTGCACCATTGAGGTGGAGAGGATGGAGGAGAAGTAATGAAAAGGCTGCTACTGGTATTACTGGTTATTGCCGTCACCTTAACTGTTGGCTGCACCAAAACGCAACCCGATATAACTGCGGACACCACCCCCCTGGAAGCACAAACCCCGATAATTGCCGATATCACCACCCAGGAAGCATTCACCCTGATAGAGGATAACCAGAATAACCCGGACTTTGCCATTATCGACGTGCGCACAGCGCAGGAGTTTGCCACAGGACATATAGAAAACGCCATAAATTTAGATTACCGTTCTGATACCTTCCAGGATGAGCTCGACGATCTGGATAAGGAAAAAACCTATCTCATTTATTGTGCCGTCGGGGCTCGCAGCGCCAGCGCCCTGGACATTATGGCGGGACTTGGCTTTATGGAAGCCTATAATATGCTGGATGGTCTTGACCAGTGGACGGCAGACGGACTACCCACGGTAGAATAGAACCTTCAGTCATCTTTCCCACTCTGCTATAATATATTCGTGAAGAAGCCGCTTCTGGTCTTATTTGACGGCAATGCCCTGATTCACCGCGCCTTTCACGCCCTGCCCCCGCTCAGCGTGAGCAAGACCGGCGAGACGGTGGGCGCTGTTTACGGCTTTGCCCTGATGCTGCTCAAGGTAATAAACGAGCTGAAACCCACCCACTACGCCATCGCCTTTGACATGAAAGCCCCCACCTTCAGGCATAAACTCTTTCCTGAGTACAAGGCACAGCGCCCGCCCGCCCCCCAAGAACTAATCAACCAGCTGGGGAGGGTAAGAGAATTAGTTTCCGCCTTCTGCATCCCCATCTTTGAGCTTGAGGGCTATGAGGCAGACGACCTGCTGGGTGCCCTCAGCCAGCAGGCAAGCAAGCAAAATGTTGACACCGTCGTCGTTACCGGTGATGCCGATACCATGCAGCTTGTCTCCCCGAAGGTAAAGGTTCTTTACCCCAAGCCGGGGAAGAGCTTCTCTGATACCATGCTCTACGACGAAGCGGCGGTGATGCAAAAGTATAGCCTGAAGCCGGAGCAGATTGCCGACTTTAAGGCATTAAAGGGCGACCCATCAGATAATATCCGCGGTGTCCCCGGTGTGGGTGAGAAGAGCGCCGTCAAGCTCCTCCAGCAATTCGGCTCCGTAGAAAAAATCTACGAGCATATAGACGAGGTGACCCCGGCCAAACTCCAGGACATACTGCGGGAAAATGAAGCCATTGCCCGCCAGAGCAAGGAGCTGACGACCATCGTTACCCAGATACCGGTTACCATGAACCTTGATGACTGCCAGGTTAGCCAGTATGACCGCAATAAAGTAACCGAGCTCTTCCGCGAGCTTGAGTTTGGCAGCCTGCTGCCCAAACTGCCCCAGACAGAAGGGACAACAGAGGTTGAAGCCAAGCCGCCCCAGGGCGACTACCGTATCGTAAACACCGCCCCCGCCCTTGACGAGCTCATAAAGCGCCTGTCAACGGCTAAATCTTTTGCCGTTGACCTGGAGACCACCGGCCTGGACCCGATGTCAGTCCAGCTCGTCGGCATATCCTTTTCGCCGGCTGAGGGCGAAGCCTACTATATCCCGGTGGGCCATGTCGGCCTGGACGAGATAGCGCAACTGCCCCTGGAAGAGGTCATCGCCAAACTTAAACCAACCCTGGAAGACCAGAAACTAGCCAAGCTCACCCACAACGGCAAGTACGACACCACCGTGCTCGCTGAATACGGCATAGAGGTAAAAAATCTGACCTTTGATAGTATGCTCGCCGCCTATCTGCTGGGGGAGAAATCATTAGGACTAAAGACCCTCGCCTTCAGCAAGCTGGCCATTGAGATGACACCCATCAGCGAGCTTATCGGCTCGGGGGCAAAGCAGATTCCCATGTCCCAGGTAGAAATTGCCCGCGCCGCCGACTACGCCTGCGCTGATGCCGACATGACGGGGCGGCTGAAGGCACTGCTGGAGCCGGAGCTTCACCAGCGGGGGCTGTGGCAACTCTTCACCGAGGTTGAGCTGCCCCTGATGCCGGTGCTGGTCCACATGGAAAGGAACGGGGTCGCCCTGGATACCGAATTATTGAGGCAGATGTCGCACCGCCTCGGCGAGCAGCTATTAAAGCTGGAGGCTGATATATATAACAGTGTCGGCCATCAGTTCAATATAAACTCGCCCCAGCAGCTGAGCACCGTCCTCTTTGATGAGCTAAAACTACCGACCGCCCGCAAGACCAAAACCAGCTATTCCACCGGGGCGGCGGTGCTGGAGGAACTGCGTAGTGCCCACCCCGTAATAGAATTCATCCTTGACTACCGCCAGCTAAGCAAGATAAAGTCAACCTATATTGACGCCCTGCCCAGCCTCATCAACCCCAAGACAAAGCGGGTGCACACCAGCTTCAACCAGACGAGGACGGCTACCGGCAGGCTCTCCTCCAGCGAGCCCAATCTCCAGAATATCCCCGTCCGCGGCGAGATGGGCAAGGAGGTCAGGCAAGCGTTTATCGCCCCTAAAGGGTCTTATCTTTTAGCGACTGATTATTCCCAGATTGACCTCCGCGCCCTGGCTCACCTCTCCCAGGACAAGAGCCT
>CAZUHO010000090.1:0-4002 GCA_964620725.1 uncultured Dehalococcoidales bacterium | reverse complement strand
GTGGGCATGGTAGACGAGGCGAAAAAGCTAGCCCAGCGCAATATTGACGCCGTCAGGAAGAGCGGCGCCAAAACACTTCTCCTCAGCTGCGCCGAGGGCTACCGGATGTGGAAGGTTGACTATCCCAAGATGCTTGATATAGCAACCGCCGATTTGGGCTTCAGGGTGGTGCATCTGGTGGAGTTTATCGACGAGCTAATCAAAAAGGGCGCTCTAAAACTTACCAAGCGGGTTGACTTGCGACTTACCTACCATGATTCCTGCAGCCTGAGCCGCTTGAGCGAACCCTGGGTACCCTGGGAAGGGGAGCGGGGAGAATGGGGGATGGTGAGCCCGAAATTAGAGCGGAGGCGGGGTACTAACGGCGTCTACCAGCAGCCAAGGGATATTCTCAAGGCTATCCCCGGCGTCGAGCTGGTGGAAATGATAAGAATGAGGGAGAACGCTTTTTGCTGTGGTGCCGGGCGGGGGACATTGGAAGCCTTCCCCGATTTTGCCTTGTGGGCGGCGGAGCAGAGGTTGGTCGAGGCGAAAGAAGTAGGTGCCGAGGCTATTGTCTCCACCTGCCCCTGGTGCAAGGACAATTTCAGCCGGGCAGTTAATAAAAATGGCGGAAAGTTGAAGGTGTACGACATCTCAGAGCTTGTCCTGGCATCAATTAAAGAGTAGGTTTAGCGGGAGTTTTAAGGAGGGAGTTATGGCTATATCCCAAGAGGCATATAAGGTATTTAAGTCCATCGTCGGCAGTGAGTATATTTCCACCGACCCGGTGGTCTGCGAAGGTTATCGCGCGGGACCTGGGGGATATGAGTGCGGGCTGGGGTATGAGCGGGTGATGACCAAGTTGCCGTCCTGTGTCATTATGCCCCGCACCACGGAAGAGGTACAGAAGATAGTCAAGGCTTGCAACAAATATAAAGTCCCCTATGTTCCCTATAGCACGGGATGGTACGGTGCCCGCTCTCACCCTCATGTTGCCGACGAGTTGCTTATTGATATGAAGAGGATGAACGATTTTGAGATTGATGAGGAGCACCTCTACGCTGTGGTGGGGACGGGCGTTATCTACTCTCAGCTCCAGGAAGAGGCGATGAAGCGGGGCATGTACATTGTTGTTGGCGGCGGCGGCTCGCAGGTATCTGCCATCGCCAACATGATAGGCGACGGCTGGTCGCCCTTGAGCTACCGCATTGGCTTGCCCCACCGGCGAATACTGGGGACGGAGCTTGTCCTGCCCGATGGCGAGCTGGTCCGCATGGGTTCGCTGGCTTTGCAGGATGACCCCTTCTGGGGTGAGGGTCTGGGGCCAGACCTTCGGGGACTGCTGCGGGGCTTTACCGGCCACCGAGGCTTTCTTGGCATTGTAACCAAGATGGCGATAAAGCTTCTGCCCTTCCAGCCGGAAAGGCTGGAACCAACGGGTATTTCGCCCCATACCACCCTTCAGCTCCCGGAAAAAAGGGTAAAGTGGATTAACTTTACCATGCCCAGTAAGGATGCCATGGGACGGGCGATGTTTGAGATGGCAAAGGCAGAGATAGGGGGTGGGGTAACTAAAGTTCCTATATTCTGGCGGGCGATTGCCAGGGCAAGCTGTAAGGAGGAGTTCTGGGAGCTGTGGTCAAAAGAGAACGAAGAGACTATAAGTGGCTTCCACCTTCTCCGCGTACTGCTCATCGGCTTTGCTTCTGAGGAGCAGATGGAATATGAGGAGCGGGTGCTGAATGACATAATAACTGAGCTGGGGGGAGAAGCCCGCCGCACCCGACCTTCGGATGAGTCCTGGTTCAAGAATGCCGACTCCGCCGGCATGTGGCTGATGTGCGGTTCGTATGTCTCGGTGGACTACGTTATAGAAACCATTGAGCATGCCATACCCCACGGGGAAAACTACGCCAAGCTAAAAAGAAAGTTCACCCCGCCGCTTATGCCCGACTATGGTGACCCCGGCTGGTTCCAGAGCTTTGAGCTGGGTCACCAGGGGTACTCCGAGTTCCTTGTCTACTGGGACCCGGACGAAAATACCGACGGGGTTGACCAGTTCTACCTGGAAACCTCCAAGGAAAACATAAGAAAGCGCTTCTATACCTCGCTGCTGGGTTCGCACCAGCCCCTCTACCTGACGGGACCAGCATACGGGCCGAATTACCATAAATGGCTTCTGGCGGTAAAGGACGAGTTTGACCCTAACTTTCTCTGCCACCCCCCAGTCCCCCTCGCCCATGACCAGTTTGTGGAGCGGGCGGAGTGGATGAGGCCAATGAAGGACTGGGAAAGCCCTGAAATTAAACCGTAGTTTCTGCTAAAATAAAGAGGATTTTTGTGCTGGGTTCAGGTATAATTGGAGAGGATGGGTTATGGCTAAGAAGAGGATGCTCTGCCCCTTCTCGGGCATGCTGTGTAAGGATTGCCCCCTATACAGAGGGCGGCATTACTATTTATGTTTCAACGAAAAATATCGGGGGTGTCTGGTTAAAGGGGAAAAAGCTCCCCCCCCATCAAGGCAGGACTCTAATAGCAAGTTTGAGATACCGCCTGAAGTCCAGGCACTTGATGTCCTTGACCCGTTTAAGTTTGACCAGTTTGACATATTTCCCAAAGAGAATAAAAAGGAGGCGTAATTCAAAATGCAAATCGAGGGAAAGTTTACTATGAAAGCGCCTATCCAGGAGGTGTGGGATTTTCTGCTTGAACCAGGGACACTGGCTTCCTGTATCCCCGGCGCAGAAAAGATGGAACCTGTTGATGACAAGACCTGGGAAGGTGTGGTTAAGCAGAAGGTGGGACCTATCAGCGTCAAGCTCAATTTTACCCAGTCTATAACCGAGATGGACCCGCCTAAGCATGTCAAGGCGGTGGGGCGGGGTGCTGCTGCCGGCGGTGCTGGCACCTTTAGCCAGGAGACCATCGTCGACCTCAAAGAAGTGGCTAAGGATGAGGTGGAGGTGGCTTATCGCTCCACGGTAAGCATAGTCGGGCGGCTGGCTACCTTCGGTGAGAGGATAATGCGCGCCAAGGTCGACAAAATCGGTAAGGAGTTTACCGACAATCTGCAGGAGAAACTGAAGAGCAGGGTAGGAGGCTCAAAATGATAAAAGACTTTGAACATTTTGCTCCCAAGACGCTTAAGGAAGCCCTTACCTTGCTGGATAAGTACCAGGATGACTGCAAGGTAATCTGCGGGGGGCAATCACTGTTAATTCTGATGAGACAGGGGCTGGTCGCCCCCAAGTATCTGGTCGATATTAAGGGTATATCCGAGCTAAGCTATATTAAAGATGACAAAGACGGGCTGAAAATCGGTGCCCTGACCACGCACCGCACAATAGAAAAATCGCCGCTAATCAAGAAAAAATACCCCGTGCTGGCCGAGATGGAAACCAGGCTGGCCTCAATTCAGACCCGCAACTGGGGCAGCATCGGGGGCAATATCTGCCACGGTGACCCGGCGGGAGACCCGGCACCGGTGCTGATAGCACTCGATGCTACCCTGACCGTGGCCGGTACCAAGGGTGAGAGAAATATGCCGGCGGAAGACTTCACCCTGGATTACTTTGAGGTTGCCCTTGAGCCGGGTGAACTGCTTACCGAGATTCAGATACCGGCACCTCCTCCCCGCACCGGCACCGTCTATACCAAGTTCAATATTATAGAAAGTGATCTGGCTACGGTGGGCGTTGCCGTGTCAATGACCCTCGGCTCCGGCGATGGCGTCTGCCAGGACGTGCGTATCGCCTTGGGGGCGGCGGCACCGATGGCAATGAGGGCCAAGAAGGCGGAGGCAGTGCTGAAGGGGAAGAAGATTACCGATGCTCTGCTTGCCGAAGCCGGAGAAAAAGCTTCCACCGAGGCTGAGCCTATATCTGATATCGCTGCCTCAGAGGAGTACCGGCGAGAGCTGGTGAAGGTTCTGGTTAAACGAATGGGTAATGAAGCCCTGGCCAGGGCGAAGCGGGCTTAAGAGAGGAGTAACAAGATGAAAAAAGAGCTGAAATTTAAGGT
>CAZUHO010000089.1:0-4034 GCA_964620725.1 uncultured Dehalococcoidales bacterium | reverse complement strand
CGCTTTGCCGTCAGGGGGTTCACCCCCGAGCTGCTGATTGAGATACCGCCCTATCGTCTGCCCCTGTGGCGGGCAATGTTGCAGAAGGTTTGGATGCGAGTCTCCGGCTTTCTGGCGGAAGCCATCCCCATCATTCTGGGGGCGGTGCTGGTAATAAACATACTCTATTTCTTTGGTGTTTTTGAGGCTATCGCCAGCTTTACGGCACCGGTAGTAACCAATCTTCTAGGGCTGCCTGAGGAAGCAGTAACGGCGATAGTTATCGGTTTCCTGCGTAAGGATGTGGCTCTGGGTATGCTGGCGCCACTGGCGCTGAGCGCCAAGCAACTGGTCATCGGTAGCGTGGTCCTGGCTATGTTCTTCCCCTGCATTGCCACCTTTGTCGTGCTTTTGAGAGAGCTCGGGGTGGTGAACATGCTGAAGTCAATGGGGATAATGATTGCGGCGGCGCTAATCACCGGCGGGATATTAAACCTAATCTTGTGAAGAGGCTGCATGCTCTTTAGCAAAGATAGCCGCCCCCAGGGCAGCCGTTATCTGGGGTTCTTTGGGGGTTATTACCTTCTTGCCTAGTTCCTCTTCAATTGCTTTAACTACCCCGATGTTTTTGGCTACTCCTCCGGAGAAAACTATGGGCTCGTTATAGCTAATTTGCCCCCCAGCCCCCATGGCAATCACCCTCCTGGCAGTGGCTTTGCTTATACCATAAGCTATGTCTTCCTTAGCCTTATGCTCTGATATAAGAGAGATTATCTCCGACTCAGCAAATACCGTACAGACACTGCTGAGAGTTAAATGCTGCTTGGACTTTAATGCCAGGGGGCCCAGCTCATCAAGGGGGAGGTTTAATATCCTCTCTGTTAAGACTTCTAAAAATCTTCCCGTTCCAGCAGCACACTTGTCATTCATCTCGAACCTGACAACCCCTCCGCCCTCGTCCAGTTCCATTACCTTGCTATCCTGCCCGCCGATGTCAATAATGGTTCTAACCGCCGGAAATAAGAACCTGGTTCCCTTAGCGTGGCAGACTATCTCAGGTAATACCTTATCAGAGGGGGTAAAGGCTCGGCGGCCATAGCCGGTTGACACAAGATATTTTATGGCGTCCCTTGCCTTCCCCGCTTTCTCCAGAGCTGATTCAAGAACGTTGGCTCCACTTTCCTGGCGGTCATAGCTTGTTGGTATCAGGGAAAAGGCTGTAATTTCTTCTTGCTCGTTAATTATTACCGCTTTGGTAGTAACTGAGCCTATATCAATGCCGGCAAACATAACCTGCTCAAGCCTTTCGCATCTTCATTATCTCGCATATGCTTTCAATTCTTGTTCTTAAGGCTTCCTGGCTGTAGTCCCTGTCGTCCCAGTTGTCTCCCTCGATGTAGAATACCGGTAATTTGGTCTTTTCCTCAACCATTCTAGCTAGTAACCGGTGAGGACTACCCAGCCAGCGGTCAAAATCCATTAAACCAAAGACCATGCCGTCGAACTTATGTGTTACCAGCTTTTCGCACATTTGCTCTGCCTGATAGCCGGGATTAACCATCGCGGACGTTCTGAGCCAGCCTTCAGCCGCAGCCATATAGGGGTTTTCAAATGTGGGTGGCATTAGTTGCTTCTTGGTAAGTATAAAAAACTCGCTTAAAGGAATGCCCACGCCATTTTCCTCAAATATTTTGGCTACCCAGGGAACGGAAGGATGAATACTATAAATCAGCAATTTTGGTGCCCCCTCAGGTAATATGCCCTCTTTACCAGCCACCCTTTGCTTAACCTCTTTGATGGTAATATCCAGCGCCTTCTCCATTGCTTCAATGCCGGTGTTAAATGGCGTAAATAGAGGCTCCCAGAACAGGCGCCCGCTTACTGCGCCCAGAGGTTGCGGGTCAGCAGCCATTAGCAGGGCTAACTCCGCTAGTTTTGCCGCATACCTGTGCCAGATGCCGATTACCTCCTTTATCTTCTCCTCAGGGACCTTAATCCCAATCTCCTTCTGAACGGATTCGAATCCGTCTCTCATCTGACTGGCAAGGTACTCAACCCGGTCAGTAACCTCGTCCTCAACGGTATAAAGGGGCTGGTCATGAGGTAGACGGGTAATATAGGTTTTCCACTCAGGGTCATGATAGATGCGAATGAACTCGTCGGTTTTAGGCCCTTCATCACAGATAAAACCCCATACCCAGTTTATATCAGGTGAGGGAATAATCCTTAAGCGGCGGGCGGCATATCTTGTCTTGTTCAGGGCACAGTGGCGGCACCCGTAGGGGATTCCTGCTTTTTCAGCTTCCTCCAGGTAAGGGGCAAGCTTGTGGAAGAAGCCGTTCATTACCATAGTCAGGAATATATCGGGAAAAGAAACGAATACCTTGTCCGGCGCCGTTAATTTGAGGGCATAATAGTAATGTATGATGGCGGGCAGAATGCCATAGACTATCTTTACCCCTCTCTCTTTATACTCACTGGCTTTGGTTAAATCTATAGTTTCTTTCACAAAGCAGCCCAGCAATTTTCTGATGCCTTCCAGTTCTACAGCAAAGTAGGTAGGAAGGTGTTCTTTAGTGGCGAATTTGATGTCGTCTTCGGTTAGGCCAAGCTTTTCCGATGCTTTACGCCACTGGGGTAGGTATTCTGGCATTTCCTCTTCTTCAAAGCCGGTTAGTCTTAAAAAATCCTCGTATACGTCCTGCGCCATTTTTTGATTAGCTCCTTCTCTGCTTGACTGACTCAATAAAGCTCTCAACACGCGTTGTTAGCGGTCCTACCGCCTCCCTTGAATATTCGTATGAGGATTCGAGTTTCAAGAAAGGCATGTTCATTTCATCCATTACCTTGGAAATGATGGAGCATTCTAGGTCATATATCTCCTCAAAGGATAGCTCGTACCATATCACGCCATCAATGTTAAAATCTCTTATAAGCTTCTTCATACTTTCAATTCTTTCTTCCCAGGCTGGTTGGAATATGGATGGCGGCGTCCTTGCTGAATAGTAAGTCTCTCCCAGGTTTGCCATTAAATCGCCGTCCGTTTTTACATTCCAGGCACACTGTCTCATCCCTTCGTCGAGGAACTCAGCGGCTATTACTCCCCCCGAGTCTTCAATCAACTTGGGGACAACATAATCGCCTACGCCTACCACATGACCGGCTAGAAGTATCCTGGGTGCTTCTCCGGGGAAGGGACTTTTGTCCTTTTGTAGCCTTTCGTACAGGTCGTTAAGTTTACCGCTCAGCACTTCCGGGTCGCAGTAGAAGGAATAGTGATTGAGCCTGATAAAGTCGTAGCCACCTATGGGCGGCGGCGGCTTCTTTCTTAGTAGATTGATCTTGCTTAAAAGGTCTCTTATTTTGTTAAAAGACTCAGTTGACTGCTTAAGTTTTTCGTCCGATATTTCATTACCGGTGAGAGTTTCTAATTTCTCCCTTAACCAGGTTAACCGCTTTTGGTAATACTCCCGGGAGAGCGACTTTTCCCAATCAGGGGGAACACCCAGCCTCACCGTTGGTAATTTAAAGTATTCAAACAGGTCAGCTAACCTTGACTCATGGCAATCACTGCACTGCACCACTATGAGGTCGAGCATGGGCACTACCGGGTCCATACCCAAAAGGTGATATCCAATCTGTGCTCTATCATAAGGACTCATGAACCGAAGCATGTAGGGGATTACCGCGTCAGGCGGTTCGGGCTCCCCCCCTCTGCACATCAGGTAGGGGAGTGCTCCAGAGGCATGGATTAACTCCTCGGGCACAAACCTTCCTATATAGCCGATTAGCTTGATACCCTTTCCCTTTCGTTCCTTTAGTTTCTCCGGTCGGGTGCGGGCAATTTGCGCCAGCTCTTCAAGTGTATCCAATGCTTTCACTCCCCTGTTTAGTACATTCATTACTGATTAAGGTAATACTTTAGCCCGTTCTTTGTCAAAGAACGGGCTTTTCGCTAAAAAGAAAAGCCACCCTTGTTGAGGGGTGGCTTCGTTTAGCTTGGAAGTGAGCCGCACAGGACTCGAACCTGTAACCGGCTGATTAAGAGTCAGCTG
>CAZUHO010000088.1:0-4076 GCA_964620725.1 uncultured Dehalococcoidales bacterium | reverse complement strand
AATTTGTCTTCCACCCCGGCAAAAGCTATAATAAGCGCTATCTAACTAAGGAGAGTATTAAATGCCGTCTTATGCCTATTTTCAAAAGCAGTTTATCCCCCTATCCGAAGCCAAGATAGGGATTATGACCACCGCCTTTCACTACGGCACTGCCATCTTTGAGGGCATCAGGGGTAACTGGAACAGCGAGCAGAAGCAGATTTACCTCTTCCGCCTCAAAGAGCATTACGAGCGGCTGCTTGATGGCTGCCGCGTGCTAAAGATTAAGCTGCCTCATACCCTAGACGAGCTATGCCAGATAACGGTTAAGCTGGTGGAAATGTGCCAGTTTGAAGAAGATTTATATATCCGCCCCCTGGCTTACAAGAGCGCCGAGCGACTGGGCGTGCGCCTCCATGACGTAGAGGATGATTTCCTTTGTCTTGTCATACCCTGGGGGCCATACCTGGATATGGATAAAGCCCGGTGCGCCACCTCCTCATGGCGGCGCCCCGACTATAATGTAATCCCGCCCAACGCCAAGATTACCGGACTTTACGCCAATAACGCCCTGGCTAAAACAGAAGTCGTTGAGAACGGCTTTGATGAGGCGATTATGCTCACCCCGGACGGTCATGTCTCGGAGGGGAGCGGGGAGAATATTTTCCTGGTTATGGACGGCAAGCTGGTTACACCAGACAGCCGTAGTAACATACTGATGGGTATTACCCGGGATACGGTGATAAAACTGGCGCAAGACGAGCTGGGCATAGAGACGATAGAGAGAAAGGTTGAGCGCAGCGAGCTTTATACTGCTGGTGAGTGCTTCTTAACCGGTACCGCCGCCCATCTAACCCCGGTAGCCGAAATAGACGACCGCCAGATAGCTAGCGGTGAGATTGGTGAAATAACCAAGAAACTGCAAAAGCTCTACTTTGAGGTAATACGGGGCGATAACCCCAAATACCTTGACTGGTGCACGCCGGTTTACAAAAAGTAAGCTACTTCTTAGCCGTCCTTACCTGCAACGACTTCAGCAAGCAGATTACCTGGCAGTTTTCCTCCAGGGCGGCGGTGTAATTATGGGCTTCCTCAAGCAGCTGACCGATGGCAAAGCTGCCATGGCCATGAACCATAACAATGTGGCGTTGCTTTAATGCCCGGGCGATGATATCAGCCAGACCCCCGGGCTTCACCTCCATATTCCACCCCAGGACCGGAACCCGCCCCAGCGTTGACAGCCCTTCGGTACACATGGGCACAATCTCAGTTTCCGTCAGCGACAGGGCGACAGCATGAGGGGAGTGGGCATGAACGACGGCTAATGCCGGCGTCGCCCGATAGATAGCGCGGTGGACAGCCAGTTCTATTGACGCCAGCGGCGTATGGCGGTCATTCTTGTTTATCCCAGTCTCAATCAGGTCGTGCTCCTCTAGACAGCCGAGCCCGCAGTTGCGGCGGGTAATAATGATGCGCTCTCCCAGCCGGATACTCAGGTTCCCACTCTGGGAGGAGACAAGCCCGGTGGTGAACAGGTCACGGCCTACCGTCTGAAACTGAGACAGAATCACGACGCCCCTAACATAAACCCCTTCCTCGTCTCATGTCAAGTTTTGGGGGCTTGGGCTGCATTTAACTTCGTCATCAGGCGGGACTTGCGGCGGGCGGCGTTGTTGGGGGGAATAACCCCCTTTTCTGCCGCCCTATCCAGAGAAGCGATGGCAACCGTCACCGCCTCCTGAGCCTGCTTAAGCTTCCCGGTAAAGATGAGCCTCTCCGCCTTGGTTATATTGGTCTTGCACTGGCTGCGAATAGACTTATTTACCAGTCTCTTTCGCTCCGAGGCTCGCGCCTGTTTTTGAGCTCCCTTAACCACTGGCAATATCTACCTCCTTAAGGTTTTGGTTTTATTGTTGCCTCATCCCCCACCCGGGAGATGCTTATCACCCCTTTGACCCCCTCAATCTTTTTCAACAGCCGGCTGAGCTGGACCAAGCCCGTGGTTTCTAAATCAAAAAATTCAGAAACGGTATGGTTATTATGATGGATAGAGCTCAGCCCGCCAATATTAACCTTCTCCCCAGCGACAATGGTGGTAATATCGCTGATAAGCCCTACCCTGTCCCAGGCTTCAACCTTTATCTTAACCGGATACAGGGAATCAGTCGGCTCCCACCCCACCCCAATCAGCCTCTCCTTCTCGTCCTCATGGAGGACATTGTAGCAGTCCTGGCGGTGAACAGTCACCCCCCGGCTGCGGGTAACATAGCCGATAATATTATCCCCGGGCACGGGGCGGCAGCAGCGGGCTAAATGGGTAACCAGATCCCCCATCCCCAGCACCCGGATAGCCGCCTCCGGTGGCTTGGGTTGGGCGGCTGGCACCTTGGGCTGAGGTTGCTCCTCCTGGGCGGAGAGCTTGACCGCAATCTGATGGGTGGAAACGCCACCATAGCCAATTGCCGCCAGAAAGTCATCAAAGTTATCGTATTTGAACAGCTCAGCCAGCCCTTCCCGCTCGCTGGGCTTTATCCCCAGATGCCTCATCTCCCTATCCAGAAGCTCCCGACCCCGCTCAATATTCTCTGTCCGTTCCTGCCGCCGGAACCATTGTTTTATCTTCTCCGCGGCGTGAGATGTCCTGATATAGCCAAGGTGGGGGTTCAGCCAGTCCCGGCTCGGTGCTTTAGCCGCCTTAGAGACCACAACCTCAACGACATCGCCGTTATTCAGCTGATAGTTAAGTGGCACCAGCTTGCCATTAACCTTAGCCCCGATGCAGCGGTGCCCCAGCTCGGTATGAACCCGATAAGCAAAATCAAGGGAGGTAGAACCCTTGGGCAAGTCCTTTAGCTCCCCCTTAGGGGTATAAACAAAGACCTGGTCAATGAAGATATCGGTCTTAACCGATTCCAGGAATTCCTCCGCCCCGCTGAGCTCCCGGTGCCAGTCAATCAGCTGGCGCAACCAGCCTATCCTCTCCTCAAAGTGTATATCCTTCTTCTCCCCCTCCTTATAGCGCCAGTGGGCGGCCAGGCCATATTCAGCAATATGATGCATGTCACGGGTGCGAATCTGAACCTCAAGGGGAATCCTCCCCAGACACATTACCGTGGTGTGCAATGCCTGGTAGCCATTGGGCTTGGGATTGGCAATAAAATCATCAAAATCCCCGGGCAGGGGGCGCCACAAGCTATGGAGAACGCCTAAAGCATGGTAGCAATCAGGCACTGTGCTAACCAGTACCCGCAGGGCGAGGAGGTCGTGTATATCATCAAAGTGTTTGTCCTGGGCGGAATACCTCTCCATCTTGCGGTATATACTGTAGATATGCTTGGGTCTGCCCCATATCTCAGCCCTGAGCTTAGCCCGCTCAAACTCCCCCTCCAGGATTTTAATCACCTGAGCGATAAATGCCTCCCGCCGCGCCCGGCGGGCAGCAACCAGTTTGGCAATCTGGTGGTATTTTTGGGGCTCCAGGTAACGGAAGGACAAGTCCTCAAGCTGCCACTTCAGCTCCCAGATGCCGAGACGATGAGCCAGCGGGGCGTATATCTCCAGGGTCTCCCCGGCGATGCTCTGCTGGGCCTCCGGCGATAGAGCATCCAGGGTGCGCATATTATGCAGCCGGTCAGCCAGCTTGATAAATACCACCCGAAGGTCCTCAGCCATAGCCACCAGCATCTTCCTCAGGTTCTCCGCCTGCACCCCATCAGTGGCTACCGCCGGAGCGGGGGGCGGGGAGAACTTGCCCAACTTGGTGGCGCCATCAACCAGCTTGGCAACCTCAGCGCCAAACTTGGCTTCAAGCTCGGCGACAGGTATGCCGCAGTTCTCAGGGACATCGTGAAGCAGGGCTGCCGCCAGGGTGCTGGCATCAAGCTGGAGCTCAGCCAGAATCAAGGCTGTCTCTAGGGGGTGTTCAACATAGGGGTCTCCCGACTTGCGCATCTGCCCCTCATGCGCCTTTGCCGCAAACTTATAGGCGTCTTCAACCAGCACTATCTTCTCCGGCGGAAGATAGTGCTGAGCCTTTTCTTTAAGCTGGCTAAAACTCATATTTAAAGTATAGCGCAAGCGGACTAGGGGTGCAAAAA
>CAZUHO010000087.1:0-4080 GCA_964620725.1 uncultured Dehalococcoidales bacterium | reverse complement strand
ACTGCTCCCTGATACGCTTCTCCAGGGTCAGCCGCTTCTCCAGCTCGAAGCTCTCAGTAGCCTCCTCCTCCCTCTTGCCAAAAGGGCTACCCTCCCGCCGTTCATCAGCCGGGCGAGCGGTAGATTTCAGTTGTTCCAGTTCCTCGTTTAACCGCTTTTGCATACCCTCGAGACGAGAGCGCAGTATATCAAAACCTATGGTCATCTTTCCCTCCCCTCCGCCTACCTATGCTAACAGGTAAGCACCTATGCCTAGAAATTATCACGGTAAAGATTGCGTAAAGATGCTAATCAAGCATCATACGCAACTGAGGGGTGGTACCCCTGCCTGCCCACACCGATTATTGTTGACAGAGTATACCATACATTAAGTGTATCCTATTTACTCTATTTGGTCAATGCCCAGTTAGAACTATTGACAGCCAGGGGTAATCTCGCTATTGTAAACAGTAATAATCTCTAATTAGTCTCAGATGCTTAGACAAATAGCCAGAGAACTCAAGGAGCATATCCCCTTTACCGCCCTCGGTGCCGTTACCGGCATTGCTATAATGGTGATAATAGTCTTCGCCCGTATCCCCACCCCCATTTCTGAGGCCGCTTTTTACACCCTGCACCCCATACATGTCCTGCTGAGCGCCCTGGTGACCACAGCCATGTATAAAAGATACAGTAAGGGCAAGCTCTGGGCAGCGATTTTGATTGGTTACGCCGGCTCCATCGGCATTGCCACCCTGAGCGATGCCGTAATTCCCTATCTGGGAGGAGTCCTGCTCAATATCGACATAGGTTTCCATGTACCCTTTATTGAGACGGAGGAAATGCCCTTCTTCGGGGTGGCAAAGTGGGTGGTGATAAATTCGGCGGCAGTCATTGGCATTGCCATAGGTTGCTGGAAACAGTTCACCAAAATCCCCCACTCGGGACACGTGCTTTTGAGCACCTGGGCTTCGCTATTCTATTTCACCGCCTTCGGCACCACTTCCTGGATTCCCCTCCTCCCCCTCATCTTCATATTCATCTTCCTGTCGGTCTGGCTCCCCTGCTGTCTCAGCGATATCGTCTTTCCCCTTCTCTTCGTAAGAAAAGCGGAAACTAAATAGTTGCCACCCACCAAGATATGACCTAAAATATCAATGATGGGGCTTCAAATCACCACCCTGAGTGAGAATACGGCTGGTCTGGGTAATTTTCTGGGGGAGCGGGGGCTGAGCATCCTGGTAGAAACCGCCGGAGCCAAAATCCTGTTTGATACCGGGCAGAGCATCTCCGCCAGCTACAATGCCGACCTCCTGGGCATAGAGCTGGGCAAAATCAATAAGATTGTCCTAAGCCATGGCCACTACGACCATACCGGCGGTCTGCGCCTGATACTACGCCGCATGAGGAAGGAAATAGAGATAATAGCCCACCCCGACATATGGCAGGTCAAGTATGCCACCCGAGGGGATGAAGAAAGGTATATCGGGATACCCTTCCACCGCCAGACGCTGGAGAGGCTCGGTGCTCACTTTAAGCTGAGCAAAAAACCGGTGAGAATAGCCGATAATATAATAACCACCGGCGAGATTCCCATGGTAACCGATTACGAAGGGATAGAGCCCTACCTTGTGGTGAAAGAAGAAGGTAGCTTCAAGCCGGACAAGCTCCTGGACGACCAGGCGCTGATTATCAAGACCAGGGCGGGGCTGGTGGTCATTCTGGGCTGCGCCCACCGGGGTATAATAAATACCCTCTACCACGCCCGGAAGCTCACCGGGGTGAAGGCAATAGATATGGTGGTTGGCGGCTGCCACCTCATGGATGCTACTGAGGAACGGGTGTGGCTGACCATCGCCGCCCTCAAGGAGCTGGGGGTGCAAAGGATAGGCGTCTCCCATTGCACCGGGCTGCCGGCAGCTGCCATAATGGCGCAGGAGTTTGGCGATAGGTTCTTCTTTAATAACGCCGGCACCATAATTAATTTATAATAGGGAACAGTGATGAAGCTTTCGGTTCAACTGGCGCCAAAGAATAAAAAGGGGCTCTTGCTGGCTAACCCGGTGATGACCGCCTCGGGCACCTTCGGCTGGGGCACCGAGTACGAGCATCTCTTTGATATCCAGAGGCTGGGGGCTATCGTCTGCAAGGGGACCACCCTCAAGCCAAGGGAGGGAAACCCGCAGCCAAGGCTGGCGGAGACGCCATCGGGTGTGCTCAACTCCATAGGGCTGCAGAATATCGGCGTTAAAGCCGTAGCCAAGGAGAAGGCGCCAGTCTGGGCAACCTGGCGTGTGCCCGTCATCGTTAATATCGTCGGGGAAACCGTTGACGAGTACGCCCGGCTGGCTCAAGAGCTTGACGGGGTAGCCGGCATCAGCGCCCTTGAGGTAAACATCGGCTGCCCCAATATCAAAGCCGGCGGCGCTGAGTTTGGCGCCAGGGCAGAGTCAGCCGCCGAGGTAACGGCCGCCGTTAGAGCCGCCACCTCCCTGCCCATAGTGGTCAAGCTAACCCCGAACACCACTGACATTGCCGAGGTAGCCAGGGCGGCGGCTGGAGCCGGAGCCGACGCCATATCTTTAATCAATACCCCCAGGGGCATGGTCATTGATACCGCCCGGCGCCGACCCCTCTTAGGCAACAAATTCGGGGGACTCTCCGGCCCGGCGATAAAGCCCATAGCCCTCTATATGGTCTATACCGTGGCTGGCGCCGTGAAGGTGCCAGTTATCGGCTGCGGCGGCATCACCACCCCCAGCGACGCCCTAGAGTTCATTATGGCTGGCGCCAGCGCCATCCAGGTAGGCACGGCTAACTTCAACAACCCCCGCGCCCCCCTTGACGTCCTTGAGGGAATAGAGCAGTTCATGGAAAAAGAGGGCATTAAGGATATAGCCGAGCTTATTGGGGTGGGGCGGGGCTAATCCTCCCACCAGCCATTCCGTTTGATTCCAAACATCACTCTCAGGTATAATTTTAAGTGCCTGTGGTTAATTCATATTTCAGGAGGCGATATAGTAGTGAAAAAGGATAGTTTTGCTCAATTCAGCGGCTCGGAGGACTACGTTACCTCGGAACCGCTAGAGAATGCGGTTAATGTCTCTATAGCCCTGGGAAGACCTTTGCTAATCAGGGGGGAGGCGGGGACGGGGAAAACTTTATTAGCCCACAGCATCGCCGAGGGGCTGGAGAAAAAATTAATCACCTGGAATATAAAATCGACCACCAAGGCCCAGGAAGGGCTCTATGTCTACGATACCGTGCAGCGGCTCAACGACAGCCGCTTCGGCGATAAGGATATCTCCGACATCAAGCAGTACATCAAGCTGGGCAAACTGGGGCAGGCTTTTACCTCCCCGGAACAGGTGGTGCTGCTCATAGACGAGGTGGACAAGGCGGACATTGAGTTTCCCAACGACCTGCTTAACGAACTGGACGAGATGAGCTTCCATATCCCGGAGACCAACGAGACCATCACCGCCATCCACCGCCCGATAACCGTTATCACCAGCAACGCTGAAAAAGAGCTCCCCGACGCCTTCCTGCGGCGCTGTATATTCCACTACATCGAGTTCCCCACTCCGGAGCTGATGGAGGAAATCGTCAGGGTGCACTTCCCCGACATCAAGGACAGCCTTCTCGGTGAAGCCCTCAAGACATTTTACTCGCTGAGGAAGGTTGACGACTTTCGCAAAAAACCATCGACCAGCGAGCTGATTGACTGGATTCGGGCGCTTATCGCCGGCGGTATACCCCACAAGGAGGTCTCCAAGAAGATACCGTTTGTGGGCACCCTGCTCAAAAAAGAAACGGACTACGACTTATTCGTCAGGAATTTCGCCGACCGGCGCTGGTAGCTATGTTTACTGATTTTTTCTATATCCTCAGAAAAAACAAGGTCCCGGTCTCACTCGTGGAGTGGATGACCCTTATGGAAGCCCTAGCCAAAGGGCACATACGTGACCTGGACGAGTTCTACTTCTTAGCCAGGGCTATCCTGGTCAAAAGCGAAACCTACTACGACCAGTATGACATCTCCTTCCAGGAGTACTTCCAGGGGGTGGAAGCCCCGGAGGAGATTGCCCAGGAGGTGATGGA
>CAZUHO010000086.1:0-4095 GCA_964620725.1 uncultured Dehalococcoidales bacterium | reverse complement strand
AGGTGCTCCATCCCCGCCTCATTATCCATAACCATATAGGGATAGTTCCCGGAAAGGGTATCGGCAAACTTTTTCAACATAAGATTAGGATAGCAATAACACTCCGGCCCCTCTCCCCTGCCCATGGTTACCAGGTCAATACCCTTACTTTCAACTATAACCTCATTTAGCTTATAATCTAGATAAGCCTCCTTGGTCATCCCGGGGGGGATTTTTATCTTATCCTTCTGAAAATCGTCAAGCATCAAGCCAACCGTCTGCTTTATGTCAAATCCCAAGCTCTCCCCCAGGTTGGCGTTGGGGTCAGCATCAACGGCTAAAATAGGTCCTAAGCCACTATTCTTCAGGTAGCGAATAATAATACTAGCGATAGAAGTCTTCCCGCTACCGCCCTTTCCGGCTACAGCAATATTAAAGCTCAAACAACCATCCTCTCTAATCTACTTCATGAAGTCCCTTGACCTTGCCTGTCTTGACATCAACATCTACCTTCCTGAAAGCGGGGTCAGAGCCGGTTCCCGGCATCAGGCTGATGGCTCCCGCCATGGGGCAGAGGAATTTGGCTCCGGAATAGATTAATATATCGCGAATAGGCAGCATCCAACCCTTGGGAGTACCCTTAATGGACGGGTCATGGGTGAGGCTCAGGTGTGTCTTGACCATCATTGTGGCGTATTCATCATACTTGGAGTCAGCTTCAAAGGCTTTCGCCTTGGCTGCGGCTTCTGGAGCCCAGGACACGCCATCGGCTCCATAGACAACCCTGGCAATCTGATCCACCCTCTCCCTCAGCTTCATCTCCATGGGATAGAGGAACTTAAAATCGTTCTTCTCCTTGCAGGCTTCCTTGACGGCGTCAGCCAGTTCCAGGGCACCGTCGCCGCCATCAGAGAAATGGCTGGATACGGCACAGCGGGCTCCTGCCGCCTCAGCCGCCTTGCGCACTATGGCAACCTCTTCCTTGGTATCGGTAGGGAACATATTGATACACACCACCGGGTTGATACCCGATGTCCTGATGGTATTAATGTGGTGCAGCATGTTCTCGCAACCCTTCTCCACCAGCTCCACATTTGGTTTCTTATAAGTGTCAGGCAGGGCGACACCGGCAACTACCTTGGGTCCGCCACCATGCATCTTCAGTGACCGAATTGAGGTGGTGAGTACTGACACATGCGGCTTGAGACCGCTATAGCGGCACTTCACATTCCAGAACTTTTCGAAGCCGATGTCAGCGGCAAAGCCGCTCTCGGTAACGTGATAATCAAACATCTTCAGCCCGAGGCGGTCGGCAATAATTGACGACTGCCCCACAGCAATATTGGCAAAAGGACCAGCATGCACCATGCAGGGCTGATATTCGGCGGTGCAGCAGAGGGTGGGGTTAATGGTGTTGCGCATCCAGGCGGTCATGGCACCGGCTACCTCAAGGTCTGCCGTAGTAATGGGCTTACCCTTCTTATCAAAGGCTACGGTAATATGGTTCATCCTCTCCCGAAGGTCAGCCAGGTCTCTGACAATAGATAATATCGCCATCAGCTCAGAGCCCACGGCAATACCGAACTTGGACTGCATCAGAAAGCCATCCATGCGCCCGCCGATGCCGATAATAATATTGCGAAGGCTCTGGGCGCAGAAATCCAGTATCCAGCCCATCTCTACCCGGTTGGGGTCAATATTCAGGCGGGGCATCCGGCTGAGCCTTGCCAGCTGCTCATCATCATAGTTGCGCTCATGTTGCATCCTGGCGGTAAGGGCTACCATCGCCAGGTTGTGGGCATTCATGATATCGTTGATATCACCGGTAAGACCCATAGAAAACTCGGTGTGGGGAATAAGTATAGCGTTACCACCACCAGCGGCAGTACCCTTGACATTCATTGTTGGGCCACCTGAAGGCTGGCGGATGCAACCACCAACGTTTTCTCCCTGCTTGCCCAACCCCTCCATAAGGCCCATAGTGGTCGTTGTCTTGCCTTCGCCCAAGGGGGTGGGGGTGACTGCCGTCACCTCAATGTACTTGCCGTCCGGTTTATCCTTCAGCCTTTCCATAATCTTCAGGAAATCAAGCCTGGCTACCTTCCCGTAAGCAAGTACTTCACCCTTTTTCAGACCCAGCTTCTCCTGCCACTCCTCCGGCGCTGGCATGTGTTCTTCCGCAGCCTCAGCAATCTGCCAGTCCGCCATTTTTGACACATCGTAAGCCACAGAAACCTCCTTAGATTTTTATTTATCCTCTAGTTTACCTGCCGCAGTTGGCAACAAGGCATTATAGATATTTTTAACTTCACTAATAACCGCCTGACTGGCATCAAGAACCGAACGGTGACTAAGGTCAGCGTCAACTATTGCCTGGTCGTAGGGGATAAAACCGAGGAATTCAAAACCGGAAAGGCTGGAGGTCAGGAATTCCTTATCTGACTGGCTCCGGACCTTGTTGGCTACTACTGCAATATTATGTAAATCAATCTCCCCTGCCAGCTTATTGATCCTTTTAGCCGTCTCAACGCTTGTTCTGCCCGGCTCCACCACTATAATCAACTTATTCACCGCCCTAGCGGTGGCTCGCCCCAGATGCTCCACCCCGGCCTCCATGTCCAGAACAACCACTTCATCCCGTCCCAGCAAAAGATGGGTAATCAGGGCTTGCAGCAGGGCATTCTCCGGGCAATAACAACCAGTGCCACCCCTCTTCAATCGCCCCATCACCATCAGCTTGACGCCGTTATGTTCCTGAAAATACTTTTCGGGCAGGTCATCAACCTTAGGATTTAGCTTAAAAAAGCCCCCGCTCTGACCGGGTGGTGTTCCCGTCCGTTCCTCAATAAGGGTGCGCATCTCAGATATGGGGGTTATCTCGTCAGGATGGGGGAAACCGAGGGTTGCCGCCAGATTAGAATTGGGGTCAGCATCTATAGCTAAAACGGAGTAGCCAGCCTCGCTTAACATCTGGGAAAGGAGAGAGGCTAACATGGTCTTTCCTACCCCGCCTTTACCGCTAATTGCAATCTTCATTGAAATCTAGCTTTAGACATAATTAAAGCTAAGACTTCGGGAGAAAACTTGCTCGCTTAGCTCCGTCCCGTTGCCCACTGGTGAGCGTAGGTTGCAGGTATTAGACCTTGGACCCTTGAACCGTAAGTAGTATAGCTTATCGGCAAATGTGAAGTCAAGGTATTGCCTTGTTCCCTAGTTAGCTCCCTGCTCCTGGATAAGCTTCTTCCCATACTCAAGCAAGGACTTGGCTCGTTCCGGGGCTGTCTTCTTTGATTCCAGATAAGCCTTAAGGGCATCAAGGGGGGTGATTTCCTCAGCCGTCCACTTCCCCAACCGAAGGCGGCTCTCCCGCTTAATCTCCTTGGCCACGGTAAGGTAGTGGGCCTCTTTCAGGGCATCCCTGATATCGTTGTCCCTGAGCCCGCCCTCACCCTCCGCCGGAAGGCTGATGCTCAGCCGGACTATGGCGTCCTTAACCTTATCTTTCTGCCCAGCGATAGCCTTGAGTACTACTGATGTTGGGTCGGCGTCCTCCGCCTTAACATTGACCTCAATAGTGAGCAGGCGCCGCCCCTCTACCGGGTGAAAGTCAAAGGAAGTAAGCCTCTCGCCCTTTTCTTTATCGGGGTCAATCTCTACCAGATAAAAGCCCTTGTCATCCTTCTCATCGCTGAAATCAAGCCGCTCCAGGCTGCCGGCATAAACCACCGGGGGCTCGCTGTTCAGAACCTGGTGCCGGTGAATATGACCCAGGGCGATATAATCAAAGGCAGGCTGAGCAATATCGCTTAGCAGTAAGGCGTGCTCCTGCCCTATGGTCATTGACCTCTCCGAGCCTACCTGGGCGCCGGAGACCCAGACATGTGCCGCCAGTATCGCCGGCAGTTTCGGGTCAAGTTTTGAGATATTGGTAGCGATGACACTGCTCAGTGCCTGCTCCAGCCTCTGGTTTATCTGCTCGAAGGTTAGATTTTTGCTCTCTTCTCTGGTCATTAGAGCGCTGCGCCTCAGCCAGGGCAGGGAGACGATCTGAACTGTTCCGCTATTGGTTGGGATTCGGTAGACGTCAGGGCGGTTGGAGACATAGACATTTTTCAC
>CAZUHO010000085.1:0-4142 GCA_964620725.1 uncultured Dehalococcoidales bacterium | reverse complement strand
ACCTTATAACCTAAGAGGACATTGCCGCTAAAGTCGCCGCCTAAGATATTGCCCTGCTCCGCCCCCATGAGCTGCTCTATAATCAGCCCCTCTTTTATATCGCTCACCATTTCCTCAAAGCCGGTCTTGCCCGGGGCGATGACCAGGGTGGTGGGTGAGGGGGTGGGCAGTCCGCCGTTTCTGTTGCCGTTGCCGGTGCTTCTGGTATGAGCCAGGGCGGCGGTTTGCAGGTCGTAGAGAAAATTGGCTACCTTACCTTCTTCGATAAGGGGGGTGCGCTGGCTGGGGACTCCTTCGTCATCACAGGGACGGCTGTTGGGGCGGTAGGCGATGGTGGGGTCATCCCAAAGCGAGAGCCTCGGGTCAAATACATTTTTGCCGAGCTTGTTGCCGATGGGTGAAGCCCCCTCCAGAACTATCTTACCATTAAAGGCCACCATAAGGGAGGGGATTATGGCGCTTGCCACCCCCCGCGGGGTGAGGATTACCGGCAGCTTTCCGCTGGGCACCGAGGCCCGGTTCCTGGCGAGCTCAAGCTGCTGAATTACGACATCGGCTATCTCCCTGGGCTTGGTCAGGGGGTGGCAGGAGCTCTGGCTTTCGCCGACGAAGAGCATATCCGTACCCCGAATCAGGCTGCCCCACATGCTCAGGCTGAAGATGCTCTTTTTGTAGCTTGCCTCTCCGCCACCGGAATTCATGAGCCGGAGCGTGATTATATCTTTAGCCACCATCGCCTCGCATATAATATCGGGGGTATGTCTGGTAACCAGGGCGATGAGTTCCTCGCCAAGCTCAATCATCTTCTCTATTGATATGGACTCGGTATCGGGGTCAAAGATATCAATCTTGGGATATCTGGCTTTTTGGGGGAGCTTAAATTGAGCTTTAACGCCGAACTGCGCCGTTTCGGCGGCATTAGCCACCAGCCTCCGCGTGTCAGTTAGGTCGGTGGTGGAAGCGTAGCCAATCCTGCCTTCCTTGATGATGCGCAAAGCGACACCGGTATTCTGCTTGCCCTGGATGCGCTTCAGGCGGTTAGCCTCGAACTGCACCGGCGTCTCCTCCGAGGAGACGATGAAGACCTCGGCTTCCTCAGCCACCTTTTTGGCTTGAGCTAAAATATCCTCCACTTACCTGCCTCCCACCAGGCACTTACGAATTCTGATGTGGGGGCTGCCGTTGGATACCGGCAGTGGCATCTGCTCCCCCTTGCCGCAGCCACCGCCCTGGTTCATCTCCAGGTCATTACCGATGGCATCGATATTATTAAGGGTGGTGAAGACGTTGCCGCTGAGCACCACCGGTCGCAGGGCTTCGGCGACCTTGCCGTTACGAATCATATAGGCTTCACCGGCGGAGAAGGTGAACATCTCCATGGCCGTGGTGCCGCCAAACCAGTTCTTGGCGTAGACCCCCTCTTTAATATCAGCGATTATATCCTCAAAAGAGGCTTCGCCCGGCTCGATATAGGTGTTGGTCATGCGGACGATGGGTGGGTAGCGGTAGTTGATGGCTCTGGCGTTGCCCGTGGGCTTCTCCCCCATCCTGGCGGCGGTCTCCCGGGAGTGGAGCCTCCCCACCAGCTTGCCTTCGCGGATAAGGTAGGTCTTGACGGCGGGCACGCCCTCATCATCGTATTTATAGCTGCCGCGCAGTTGGGGCACGGCCGCTGAGTCAATGATATTAAGCTTTTCACCGCCGAATTTTTTGCCCAGGACCATAATCTGGCGCAGGCGCTCGTTTTCATAGACAAAGTCTGATTCAGAGAGGTGGCCGAAGGCTTCATGGGTGAAGACGCCGGCCAGCACCGGGTCCAGCACCACGGTGTATTCTCCCCCCTTTACCTGTGGGGCGGACAGTAGCTCCAGGGCATGTTTTGCCGTCCGCTCCACCTGCTGGTGGAGACCGCTTATTGCCTTGAAATCACCGGCACTGCCCACGCTCAATGATGCTTGCTGCACCTCGCCGTCCCCGGCGGCGACGGCACTCAGGCGCAAACTTATATCTGACCTCTCCTGCACGATATGGCTGCCGGCGGAACTTAAGAAAATGACCTTTTTGTGGCTATCACCGTAGGCGATGACTGAGGTCTGGAGCTTTGGGGTGCGCCAGATGAGCTCGTTGTATTCATCAAGAAGCTGCTTCTTCTCAGCCAGTGGCTTAATTGTCGGGTTGTGAGCCGCGGGCACGGTGTCAACTATAGGCTCAACCGGGGCGAGTTTGCTTTCCTCCCTGCCCACCAGTGTTGCCTGTTTTACCGCCAACTCTACCTTGGCGGGGAGGTCTCCGACTTCATTGAAGCTGGCGAAGCCCCAGCCGCCCCTGACCAGAGCGCGTATGTTGCCCCCGGTGGCGGTTGCCTGCCCGATGGATTCAAGCTCTTTTCCGCGGTAGGTGATATAGCTCCTCTGGCTCTCTTCAAGGCGAGCTTCTATGTAGTCGGCGCTATATCCTTTGATGAGGTCGGCTAGCTGGGGGGCAGCGGTTTCAATATTAGTCATGGCAGGACTAGTTTACCTAGCCGCCAGTGGGGCTGTCAATCTATTCCCGCCTAATCGTAAACCTTGCTCAGATACCAGCAGTCATTCAGCATATCGCGGTAGATATCGTAGACCAGACCCTTATTGGTCTTCACCCGGAAGTAATTCTTTAAAATCTCCTTCCCCCACCACTCCTCAGCCACGCGCCACCGCTCGTATACCTTGGTTACGCGCTGTTTCTCTCCGTTTCTGTCCAGGGTTAGAGGCACGCCCTGTATGTTCACCTTTACCTTCAGTTCCTCCGGTTTTTCCAATATCCTAGCCAATTTTTCGCCTCCCCTTCTTTATAGCTTGCGTAAAACTCCGATTACCTTGCCTTGAATCTCAACGTCATCGGCTTTGTAGTACATTGGCTTCATTTCCTTGTTGGCTGGTTGAAGTCTGATTCGCCCCGCTTCATGATAGACCTTCTTCAGGGTTACCTCCTGCTCCAGCTTCAGCCAGATGGCAGCCATCTCGCCGTCTTCAACCTTGGCTGTCTGCTGTATCAGGACGACGTCGCCGTCATCAACGAAGGCGTCAATCATGGAGTTTCCCTTTACCTTGAGGGCGTAGACATTTTTCTTACCCTGGGTCAATTCCTCGGTTAGCTGGAGTGCCTCCTCGGGGACGGTGGTCCAGCTATCGGGGGTGGGCACCGGTATCGGTTTACCGGCGGCGATAGTTCCCAGCAGGGGCACGCGGGAAAGAGCCTCCCGCCTCTTCCCCAGGAGCTGGATGCTGCGGAATACCTCGGGGTCGCGGCGGATATGCCCCTCCTCTTCCAGCATATTCAGGTGGTACTGGACTACTGACGGTGTGCTGATGTTGCACCCTCGGGCGATGTCCCTGACGGTGGGGGCGTAACCCCTTTCGTTAAGGAATTTGCCGATGAAGCCCAGGATGCGCTGTCTGGTATTTGAGGTACGAACCATTGTTATCTCTTAATACATTTGTTCTTAAAACAAGTGTATCATATGAATTAGGACTTGTCAACTGCCCACCCCCACCCCCGTTTTTGGCGTATGTTTTTCTTCCCACCCGCCCGCCCATTAGGCTTTGCGGCTTATCCCATAATTTTCTCTCCCTCCCCTTGGGGGTGGGGCAAGGAGATTGTAAAGAGGTAAAACCTTTTTGGGTGGGCAGGGTGGGAAATAAGACGACTGGGGGCAGATGGGGGTGAGGTTGATAAATGCTCCCCCCATAACGTTGACGGCTCTGGGCTATAATGTTAAAATTTACTGGGGCAGAAAGGGATAGTCTTTGCTTGAATACTTGAGCAGGGACTAACGTGAAGTGTATAGCAAGTTAATCTCTATACGAAGCCGGCAGCGCACGATTTTGAACCAAGGCTTTCGGCTTTCCTTTCGATGTGCCCCGTATCTATCCCGCTTGCTCAAGGCAAGCACTTCCTGACTCCGCTGTGGAGATAGAACGAAGTCCCGGTGTCTTAAAGGAAGGGGGTAAAGATGGCTAAACCAAAGGTCGCCTTCTACTGGTGCGCTTCCTGTGGCGGGTGTGAGGAGACGGTTATTGACCTCAACGAAGACATACTAAAAGTAGCGGATGCGGTGGATATTGTGCTCTGGCCGGTAGCCCTGGATTTCAAGAGGAAGGATA
>CAZUHO010000084.1:0-4162 GCA_964620725.1 uncultured Dehalococcoidales bacterium | reverse complement strand
CGGGAAGAAAGACACGGGTTAAAACGAGGGGTTTGATTTTCCTAAATTTCGGGGCTAGTCAGCCTTATGCCCTCCAGCGCCCGGCTAAAAATCTCAAGAAACTGCTTCAGTATCTTGGCCGTTGCCCCCCAGATTACCTGCCCCTGATACTTATAGACGTAAAAGCTAACAGACCTATCGCCTAAAACCGCACTCTTCTGATGTAAGCGGCCTTTGTCCAGAAGCACCGAGATAGGGGCTTCGATTATCTCCCCAACCTCTCTGCCAGCAATCTTGAACTGATAGGGGTAGGGGATAAGGGCAACAAAGGGGGAGATAACATAGTTGGAAGTCTCGGTGAGGGTGTCATCCAGCTCCCCCAGTACCTTAACCTTGTCGGGGGCTAAGCCTATCTCCTCGGCACTTTCACGCAGGGCGGTATCAGCCAGCGTCTTGTCCCCCTTGTGGCGGGCTCCCCCGGGAAAGGATACCTGCCCCTTATGCTCCTTCAGCCACTCCGCCCGTTTGGTAAACAGGATATAATACTGCCCTTCCTTATAATATATAGGCACCAGTACTGCTGCGGGCACCAGATTAGCACCAGTTATGCTCCGCTTCTGTCTCTGGGAAAAAACTTCCCTCAGCCTTCGCTCCATGGCTACAATAAATAATAGCACCAACCCCTTGCCAATACAAACTTGACAACTGGTACTTGCCTCATTATAATATATAAAAACCTGCCCCTTTGCTTTAAGAGTGCTTTCGGACTAGATTCCTAGGTTTGGTTTCCCCAATGTCAAGGTATATCTTTGTTACTGGTGGTGTAGTTAGTTCAGTTGGAAAAGGTATCACCGTCGCTTCCATTGGTACTATCTTAAAGAGTCGCCAAATTACAGTGTCAGTGCAAAAGCTAGACCCCTATCTTAATGTTGACCCCGGGACAATGTCCCCCTATCAGCATGGTGAGGTATTTGTCACCCAGGACGGTGCTGAGACCGACCTTGACCTGGGCAATTACGAGCGTTTCATTGATATTAACCTCGGCACCGAATCAAGCGTTACCTCAGGTCAAATCTACAGCACCGTTATCGCCAAGGAGAGGCGGGGCGACTTCCTGGGGGGAACGATACAGGTGGTACCCCATGTTACCACCGAGATAAAGGAACGCTTCAATCTACTGGCGGAGAAAACAAAGGCTGAGGTGGTTATTATAGAGGTCGGCGGCACCGTCGGCGACATTGAAGGACAGCCCTTCCTGGAAGCCATCAGACAGATGCGAAACGATGTGGGGCGGGACAACGTGCTCTATGTCCACGTTACCCTCCTCCCCTATCTTAATTCCACCCAGGAGATAAAGACCAAACCAACCCAGCACAGCGTTAATGAGCTCAGGCGTATCGGTATCCAGCCTGATATCATCATCTGCCGCAGCGACCACCCTATCTCCCAGGAGATAAGGGATAAAATATCACTCTTCTGCGACGTTGAAAAAAGGGCGGTTATCCCCATGCCCACGGTACCCACCATTTATGAGGTGCCGCTTGTCCTGGAAGAGGAGGGGCTGGGGCAATTAATTATAGACAAGCTAAAACTCAAGCCCCGCTCCTCAGACCTGAAGCCGTGGCGGGAAATGGTCAACCTCATTAAAACACCCCGCGAGCCGGTTAATATCGCCCTGGTGGGAAAATACGTGGAACTAAAAGATGCCTACTTCTCGGTGCGGGAGGCGCTACACCACGCCGCACTACATCACGAAAGGGATGCTGAGCTTAACTGGGTCCCTTCAGAGACACTGGAAAACAACGGAGACGATTCCGTGTTGCGCTCAGCCCAGGGTATTATTGTCCCCGGCGGCTTCGGCGTTAGAGGCATAGAGGGCATGGTAAAGGCAGCCACCTACGCCCGGGAGAATAAAATCCCCTACCTGGGGCTGTGCCTGGGGATGCACGTCATGGTAATTGAGTTTGCCCGCCATGTCCTTGGCTCAAAAAAGGCAAACTCAACCGAGTTTGATGCCAGGACTCCCCACCCCGTTATCGACCTCCTCCCCGACCAGAGGGGCAAGGCAACCAAGGGCGGCACCATGCGCCTGGGCAACTACCCCTGCCAGTTAGTCAACGGCAGCCATGCCGCTACTGCCTACGGGCAGAGCCTGGTCAATGAGCGCCACAGGCATCGCTATGAATTTAATAATAAATACCGTAAGCAGCTGGAGGCAGCGGGGATGGTCTGCAGCGGACTTTCCCCAGACGGCAATCTGGTTGAGGTCTGCGAGCTGGCTGACCACCCCTGGATGGTAGCCAGCCAATTTCACCCCGAATTTACCTCCCGCCCCGGTCGCCCCAACCCCCTGTTTCGCGACTTTATCGGGGCAGCTAAGGACATATTACGGGAAGGGGCTCAGCCGCCACTGCCCCTTTCCTCTGAGAGGTACAAATGAGAATTTTTCTGGATACAGCCAATATTGACCAAATCAGGCAAGGCGCCAAGCTGGGAATCGTGAGCGGGGTTACCACCAACCCCACCCTGGTGTCTAAGGAAAAAACTGCTGATTACGAAGCGGTGGTCAAGGAGATCTGCTCTATTATACCGGGGCCGGTCTCGGTTGAGGTGCTGGCTGAGAATGCCGAGTCCATGATAAAAGAAGCTCACCTCAAGGCTTCCTGGGCACCTAATGTCAATATCAAGATACCACCCACCGCTGAAGGACTTCAGGCAATAACAGCCCTGCACCAGGATAAGATAAAGGTAAATATGACCCTCTGCTTTTCCGTAAATCAAGCCATCCTCGGGGCGCTGGCTGGCGCTAGCTATGTCAGCCCCTTTGTGGGCAGACTGGATGACGCCGGGCATAACGGCATGGAGCTGGTCAAGGATATTGTGGATGTCTTTGCCCATTACAAGTTCTCCACCGAGGTTATTGCCGCCAGCATCCGTCACCCCGAACACTGCGTGGCGGCAGCCAAGGCCGGTGCCCATATTGCCACCGTCCCTTATAGCGTCCTGATGAAGATGATACAACACCCCTTAACTGATGTCGGCGTAGCTCGCTTCCTTAGCGACTGGCAGTCCGTCTCAAAGGGGAAATAAAACAACCATAGCGAGGCTTTACCATGAACATTAACGAACTTGAAACTAAAAGTCGAGAGGAGCTGCTTGAGCTTGCCAAGGGGGCGGGCATCACCAGCTATACCAACCTCAAGAAGCAGGAGCTCGTCATGCGCCTGCTTCAGGCAAGCGCCGAACAACAGGGCTATGTCTTCTGTGGCGGCATCCTGGAGATTACCTCGGAGGGCTACGGATTTTTGAGGCAGGACAGCCTCCTGCCCAGCTCGGCTGATGTCTATGTCTCCCAGTCCCAGATCCGCCGCTTCGGTCTGCGCAACGGCGATACCGTCGCCGGTCAGGGAAGACCACCCAAGGAGGGTGAAAAATACTACGGGCTGGTCAGGGTTGAGGCGGTTAACGGCGCCGACCCCGAGCTAGCCAAGGGCCGCCCTACCTTCGGCTCACTAACCCCCACCTTCCCCGATAAACTGATTAACCTTGAGACCAACCCCAACGAGCTTTCTACCCGGCTTATCAACCTCATTGCCCCCATCGGGCGGGGACAACGGGGCTTAATTGTATCACCACCCAAAGCCGGTAAAACCATCCTCTTAAAATCCATCGCCAATGCCATCACCACTAACTACACCGATATCAACCTTATGGTCTGCCTCATCGGCGAGCGACCTGAGGAGGTTACCGATATAAAGCGCTCGACCAAGGGAGAGGTGATATCGGCCACCTTTGACGAGCCGGTGGAGCACCATACCCGCGTCGCTGAGCTGGCGCTGGAGAGAGCCAAGCGACTGGTGGAAATGGCCAAGGACGTGGTCATCCTCCTTGACGGCATTACCCGCCTCACCCGCTCCTACAACCTGGTGATGCCGCCCAGCGGCCGCACCCTGTCCGGCGGCATTGACCCCGCCGCCCTCTACCCCGCCAAGCACTTCTTTGGCGCTGCCCGCAACACGGATGAGGGCGGAAGTCTGACCATCATCGCTACCTGCCTCATTGATACCGGCAGCCGTATGGACGAGCTTATCTACGAGGAGTTCAAGGGAACGGGGAATATGGAGCTCCACCTTGACCGCCGCCTCGCGGAACGGCGAATCTTCCCGGCAATGGATATTCAGCG
>CAZUHO010000083.1:0-4163 GCA_964620725.1 uncultured Dehalococcoidales bacterium | reverse complement strand
AGCTCTGAAGGCTCACCGTTTTCCGGGGCGGGAGATAGCTGCCCAACTTGCTCATCCAACAGCTGTGATTCCTGCTTTTTACCTTGATAAAGGGGTAGAGTGAAGATGAAGACCCTTGTTTTAGGGCTTGGCAACCCCATTCTTAGTGATGACGCCGTTGGCATCAGAATAGCCGAGGGGCTTAAAGAGGAGACGCCGGCTCAAGATGTAATCGGCACCAGCGAAGCCGGACTGGCCCTCCTTGATTATGCCGCCGGCTATGACAAACTCGTTATCATCGATTCTGTAATGACTAAGGGGGGGAAGGCGGGAGAGCTTTACAAGCTTGAGCTTGAGGACTTGAAGCCCGGTATGAGTTTGTCCTCATCTCACGGGGTGGATATCGCCACTGCCTTTACCCTTGGGGAAAAACTGGGCTACCCCGTGCCCAGGCAGGTCACGATATATGCTGTGGAGATAGCGGATAATACCACCCTGGGTGAAAAGTGCACCCCAAAGGTGGAGGAGAGGATACCGTTTATCGTCAGGCAGATAGTAGAGGAGGAAAGGTTATGACCGATTTTGAGCCAAAGACCGTAGTTTTTTGCTGTAACTGGTGCTCATATGCCGGGGCAGACCTTGCCGGTACCTCAAGATTAAAGATTAAGCCCAATTTCAGGGTAATTCGTACCATGTGCTCGGGGAGGTTAGACCCCTCCTTTATTTTTCATGCCTTTGCCAAGGGAGCCGATGGGGTGATGGTGGCCGGGTGCCATCCCGGCGATTGCCACTACAGCACTGGTAATTATAAGGCGAGGCGAAGGGTGACCTTGCTCAAAAAGATGCTCCCGGCACTGGGGATAGAACCGGAGAGATTGAGGCTGGAGTGGATTTCTGCCTCTGAGGGAACCAAGTTCCGCAGCACGGTGAATGAGTTTATTGATGAAATCAAGGGTCTCGGTCCGCTGCATGGGAATTCAAAGGATGAGGCGGTAGCCACTAAAAAGGCATGAATAAAGCGGCTCCTCAAAAAGACAAGGCGCAGGTTATTGAGGAGAGAGTGGCAGTTAAAGTAGATGAAGAGTATTGTAGCCGCTGTTCTATCTGTCGCTCCCTTTGCCCCTTTGACGCCATAATAAAGGATGCTGAAACTGGCAAGATAGTTGTAGATATAGAAAAGTGCCAGGTTTGCGGCATCTGCTATTCCGCCTGTCCCGCCAGAGCCATTGATACCATCTATTATGACAATGACTCCATAATTAACTATCTGGAGAAGGCAAAGCAGGAGTATGGTAGCCAGGCGCTGGTTATTATGTGTAAGGGGAGCGCCCCCGACTTTGCCGGAGTGGAAAAACTATTCGGGGTATCGAAGTTTATCCCCCTGTCTGTTCCCTGCGTTGGTCGCATTGCTGATGAGATATTTCTGAAGGCTATAGAGATGGGGATAGCTAAAATCTATGTGCTTGCCTGCGATGAGGATTACTGCCGTTTTGAGCGGGGAAGCCCGCTCGCCGGGCGCCGAATACTGGCGCTCAACCTGATGCTGGAGCAGCTGGGCTATGGCAAAGAAGCTATAACCCTGAAGCGGAATAGTCTAAAGGTAAAGGTAGATAAAGACCTGTGCATCGCCTGCGGCAACTGCGTCTTTTTTTGCCCCTATCATGCCCCCAAGCTGGAAAGCGAGAAGGGGATAAGCATTGACCTGGATGCCTGCCGGGGGTGCGGCTTATGCGTTGTTATGTGTCCGGCGTTTGCCCTGGACATGGAGAACTGGGAGAAGGAGCGTATTTCAACCTTGATTCCTAAGCTACTGGCGGAAATGAAACCACCAAAGCTCCTGGTATTTCGCTGTCAGTGGGCGGTCTTTCCCCCATTGAACGGGAACCCCAACCCCAATATAGGCTTTATTGATGTGCCCTGCGCCGGCAGGGTTGATGCCTTTCACATTCTGGAAGCGCTGCAGAAGGGTGCCGACGGTGTTCTGATAGCGGCCTGCTCTGAAGATGACTGCAAGCAGGAAGGGGTAAGCGCCCGCTCAGAGCACCTGGTAGCCAGATTAAGGGAAAGGTTAGCCCAGATAGGCTTTGGGGATAGGCTTCACTTCTGCTTCGTATCTCCAAGAGACCCTGAGCGGCTGGATAAAGAATTGCAGGAGTTTCGCCAGGGAATAGAAGCTATCGCTTCAAAGGGGAAAAGAAAATGATAGTAACCGAACTAAAGCCTCTGGATGAGATTTTAGATTCTATCTCTCCTTATCACAAGGTATTGATAGCCGGCTGTGACGGCTGTACCCAGCCCCCCAGGGGCTTGAGGGAGGCTGAGACCCTGAGCCGGTTGCTTGAGCTTGCTGGCAAGCAGAAGGGTAAGGATTTCGATTTTAAGGTAACCACGGTGGTGAAGCAGTGCGATTCCGTTTTAACCACTTCGGCGCTCGAGCCCCAGATAGAGGGTATGGAAGCGGTGCTCTCTTTAGCCTGCGGCATCGGGCCGCAGATGGTGGCTGAGCTCTTCCCTGACCTTCCCGTTATCCCGGCGCAGAATACCCATTTTATGGGGGAGGAGAAGAGGGAGGAGAGCATTTTGCTGGAGAATTGTTCCGCCTGTGGAGATTGCATTCTTGCCCTGACCGGCGGTATCTGCCCGATTACCCGGTGTGCCAAGGGGCTGCTTAACGGCGCCTGCGGCGGTGCCAGGGATGGCAAGTGCGAGATGGACCCGGAGAGAGACTGTGCCTGGGAGCTCATCTTTGAGCGCCTGGAGAGACTGGGCAAGCTGGACCGCCTCAAGGAATACCGTCCTCCCAGGAATTATCAGGTAAAGGCGTGGAGGCTGACGCCGTAGTAGTGGGGTAGGGAGATGGTGCTGACCAGAGTGGGGAGATTGGCGAGGATAACGGTGCGGGGGGTGGTGCAGGGGGTGGGGTTTAGACCCTTTGTCTACCGCCTGGCTCACGAGCATGGCTTAAAGGGTTGGGTGCGCAACACCTCGGGTAGTGTTGATATTGAGGTGGAGGGGAAGGGGGAGGCAATCAATAGCTTCCTCAGCGACCTTAAAACTAAAGCCCCGCCTATGGCGCACATTGAGACGGTTAAATCTACCCTTGATTCCCCCAGGGGTTATACCCGGTTTCAGATTGAGCCAAGCCTGAGCCAGGAGGGGCAGTATCAGCTGGTTTCGCCTGATATTGCTACCTGCGACGAGTGCAAGCAGGAGATTTTCTCCCCCACCGACCGCCGTTTTGGCTACCCCTTTACCAACTGCACCAACTGCGGTCCCCGTTTTACCATTATTAAAGATATCCCCTACGACCGTCCCAAGACCACCATGCACAAGTTCAAGATGTGCCCCCAGTGCCAGAAAGAATACGCTGACCCCTTAAACCGGCGCTTTCATGCCCAGCCCAACGCCTGCCCCAAGTGCGGGCCCGCTCTGGAGCTGGTTGACGGCAGTGGTAAGGCGGTTGACGGCGGTGACGCTATTAAGACGGCAAGCCGGCTTTTAAAAGAGGGCAAGATTCTGGCAATCAAGGGGCTGGGTGGCTTTCATCTTGCCTGCGATGCCACCAGCCAGGCGGCGATAAATACCCTGAGAGCCAGGAAAAGGAGGCAGGGCAAACCCCTGGCGGTGATGCTGTCCACTATTGAGGAAATCAAGAAGCACTGCCTGTTATCCGCCGAGGAGAGGAAGTTACTTGAGTCGCCCCAGTGCCCGATAGTTCTCCTCAGGTGGAAACATGGTTCAAATATCTCGCCGGCGGTAGCCCCGAAACTAAAATACCTGGGGGTCATGCTCCCCTATACCCCGTTGCACCACATCTTGTTAAGTGAAACGGGACTGCCCCTGGTGATGACCAGCGGCAACATTAGCGAGGAGCCCATTGCCAAGGACAACGATGAGGCTTTGAGAAGGCTGGGGGGAGTCGCCGACTACTTTCTGGTTCATAACCGGGATATTTATGCCCGCTATGACGATAGCGTTTATATCGTTGAGGGCGCGCCTCAGGCGGTAAGGCGGGCGCGGGGCTATGCCCCCTACCCCGTTTTTCTGCCCTTCAAGGCAAAGCAGGTTCTTGCCTGCGGGGCTGAGCTTAAGAATACATTTTGTCTGACCAAGGATGAGCACGCCTTTTTGAGCCAGCACATCGGCGACATGGAGAACGAGGAGACGCTGGAGCACTTTGAGAA
>CAZUHO010000082.1:2008-4249 GCA_964620725.1 uncultured Dehalococcoidales bacterium | reverse complement strand
CAGCCCACCTAGCCCCATCAGGCCATATATACCCCACTCAGGAAAGACAAAGCTAGCCTCGCCGGCATTTATGGTGAAGGCGACAGTGGCGCTATTACCGGCGGCATCACTTACAGTCACCGTGTAAGCCCGGAGTTCCATGTCCGGCACATTGAAGCTAAATTCAAAACTGCCGTTGGCATCTGCATTATCTGTTACCACCTGCCCTTGGTCAAAATCAACACTAATCCGGCTCTTGTTGCCGAAGCCAGTGCCGCTAGCAACTACCGAATCACCAATAGCCCCTGCCGCCGGCTCAATGGTAACGTATGGGATGACACTAAAGGTAGCCTCAGCCCTATTACCTGCCGCGTCCTCAGCTATAATTTTATGCCCCTTACCGGTGCTCTCAGGAATGTCGAAGGAGAAGGTAAACTCACCTATAGAGCCTGCTTTTGTTGAGCCCAACACTGCCGTGGTACCATTGGTATAGATTAAGGTCACGTCTTCGCTGGCAAGAAATCCCGCGCCATCAACTGTTACCGTGGTACCGACAACTCCTCCCCCTTTATCAAGGGTAAGGCTTGGTTGGGGAACAACAAATGCCGCACTTCCGCCTAACTGGTTGCCAGTTTCATCCTTGACTGTGACCAGGGCTGTTCCCGGCATAGCACTGTCAGGGACCGGGAAGCTAAGGGTGAACTCGCCGTTTCCGGGAATAGTTATCGGGCTGCCGTCGACCTCGGTGTTACCAAAGTATATGTGTACCGTGTCGCCGGCATAGGAGGAGAAATTTTCCCCCGTAATTTCAACCTGGGTACCGACTGTACCCGAGGCTGGGGAAAGGCTGATGATGGGGGCGGCTAGGGCGGGGGTAGAGAGAACGGCTACCGCCAGCACGGAAAGGATGACGGTTATCGCCAAGATGGCAAAAGCCCTATTAAATCTCACCATTTACTCCCAATGCCACCAGATATTGTCCAGAGTGGTGTAGCTAGCAGTTTATATTTACCTAATAATAGCTTTCAATTTACTCCGTGTCAATCCCCTAATACTCGTTTAATAATAGCTGCTGCGCTTGCTTCCTCTGCCTGCCCAAAAGCCAATGAAAAAGATAAGGATAACGCCAGCCCCTATTAATAAATACATAATCCAGCTAGAGCTGACATAGAATGTACGGGAACCACTCCAATCGCCGGTATTTGAGGCGGCATCTACCGCCCTTACCCTCCAGTAGTAGGGGGCTTCCTTCCCCTTTGACTCTAGCTCCTCCCCTTTAAGGAGGGTATATCCTGACGAAGTCAGTCCAATCTTCTCCAGCACTATATTGCTAAAATCGGCATCAGAGGCAATCTGGAGGTCATAGGTTACTGGCGTGCTTGGCTCATTAGCATTATTAACATCCTTGGTAACATTCTCCCAGTCAAGAAACGGCCTTGATTTTGCCTCGTCATCGATGGCGGGCAGTAGCAGTTTTGTTGTTGCTGGAGCTGTTTGCTCCATAATAAAAGTGGCTTGCAGAGTGTTGGTACCATCACTAGCAGTTATGGTGTGAGCCCCATGCTCACTCTTGGGAATCTCGAAGGTAGCCGAAAAATCCCCCTGATTATCACTGGTAGTGGTGGCGATCACAATCGGCGTAGTGGCGTAGGTGATTCTTATCTGAGAGTTAGGCGTAAAGCCAGTGCCACTAATAGTCATTTCCATGCCAGCATAACCAGGTGAAGCTTCGCTTGTTATCGTGCTGAGGGTGACATCAATCGTAATTGTGAAATTAGCACTAGCACTGTAGGTGCCGTCGCTGGCTTCCACCGCATAGGTGCCGATGGAACTGGCGGGCACAGTAAAACTGGCGGTGAAGCTGCCTGTGGCATCAGCATTTATCGTTGCTGGAGTAGTAGTAACAGCCGCGCCATTGTATTTGATGGTTATAGCCTTGCTGGCACCAAACGCAATGCCACTAACGGTCACTCTAATGCCCGGACCCCCGCTGGTTGGGGTAATGGTTATTTTTTGTGCCACAGTGAAAGTGGCAGTAGCATCATTACCATCAACATCCTCGGCTTTTATGGGGTGGCTCCCCCGAGAGGTTGAAGGGATAGTGATGGTATTATCGGTGAAGCTGCCATTGATGTTGGTGGTAGCAGTGCCGAGACTGGTGCTGCCAAAGTAGATGGTTACACTTGCGCTGGATTTGAAGCCGGTGCCGTTAACGGTAATAGTGTCGCCGGCAGAGCCTGAGGCGGGAGTAAGGGTTACCTT
>CAZUHO010000082.1:0-1908 GCA_964620725.1 uncultured Dehalococcoidales bacterium | reverse complement strand
CCGCACACGCCCGAAGTCGGTGAGAGCGTAATAGCTGGTACCGCTGGTTGCGCCAGTGCCGGTGTCGCCGGTATGGCTAGCAGCAGGGAAAAGATAAGAGCCAACGCCAGAGTACGAAAAACCCTATTATATTGCACTATCCACCTCCGTTATTTTTGCCAGAGTCAGCTAAATAGTAATTTATGCCCTGATGTTCTGTCAATGGCAGGCAAAGTGTGACAAAATAATGTTGACTGTATTAGAACATATGTGCTACTATGAACATCGCACCACTGAAATTATTAGGGACGTGAGCCATGTGTTGGGATGAGAGTGGACAGGATTTACCCCCGGAGTATTGCCGCTATGAAGATGACGGGTGCGAACTTGCCGATTCATGTCTTAACTGTCCCTTTCCCGAATGCATCTATGCCCAGCCCGGGGGTAAACAGCAGTGGCTGAAGGAATTGAGAGACAGGGAGGTATTAAGATTGTTCACTGCTCAGGGCAAGGGGGTAAAGGAGCTGGCGTTTATGTTCGGCGTTAGTCGGCGCACCATCCAGCGGATACTAAAGAGGGCTAAAGAATGAATAAAACTTCCATCGCGGCACAGTTAAATCGTATTGATATCGACCGCCTCCGGGGATACCGAGAGCTGCTTGATTTCTACTACGGTCGGCAGTGGGAGGGGAGAGAGAGGTGGGGGGAGAAACGCCTCATCTTCAACTACGCCAAGGTCTTCGTTGACAAGGTTACCTCCTACCTGATGTCCGGCATTAACTTTGCCGCGGACGCCGTTGAGGACTCGGACAAAGCCAAAGACAAAGCCCGCGGCGCCGAAGCCGCCCTGCGCCAGGTCTACGAGGATAACAACCTGGAGCAGCTTGACCTTGACACCGAGATTGATTGCGCCATCCTCGGCGATGCCGGCTACAAGGTTATCTGGGACAGCGAGGCGAAGAAGGTGAGGGTTACCGCCCCCGATGTCCAGGGCATCTATGCCTGGTGGCTGGGCGATGATACATCAAGGATATGGCGTGTGGCTTCTAAATACAGCCTGAGCGCTGAGGAAAGCGAGTTTCTCTATCAGCTAAAGCCCAAGGGTAAGACGGCGACTGTTGTTGAGCTATGGACCGACGCTGAATTTGAGCTCTACCTGGAGGATACCCTGATTGAGAAGAAGCCCAACCCCTACGGTTTTATCCCCTTTATTATCTACCCTAACCTCAGGGAGCCCAAGAGGTTCTGGGGTATATCCGACCTGTCGCAGATTATGGAGTCGCAGCGGGAGCTTAACCGGGCGATGTCACAGTTGTCACGGATACTGGAGCTATCGGGCAACCCCATCGCCGTTCTGGAGAATGTGGAAGAGGCTGAGGATATTGCCGTCAAACCGGGGGCGGTGTGGACTATCCCCGAGGATGCTAAAGCCTATCTCCTTGACCTGCTGCAGGGTGGTGGGGTGAGGCTGCACATAGATTATATAAATCTGCTCTATAGAACGATGCATGATATCGCTGAGTCTCCCCGGGCCGCCTTTGGCGGCACCGAGAGGGACCTCTCCGGGGTAGCCCTTGAGCTTGAGCTTAACCCGCTGCTGCAGAAGGTGAAGCGGAAGCGGATTATCAGGAATGCCGTCTATAACCGCAGAAACCGGATGATCCTTAACCTGCTGGAGAAATACCACGGTGAAAGCTTTGGTCAAAACCGGCTGCGGGTAACTTGGAGTCCGATACTACCCCAGGATTTAAGCCGCCTGGTCTCTAACGAGCAGGTGCTGGTCCAGAGCGGTATCCATTCCCGGCGGGGGGCTATGGAGGAGGTGGGGATTGGAGACCCGGAGAACGAGTTTAAGCGATGGCTTGAGGAGAGGGAGACTATCCTCAAAATGAATAGACAACTCAACGCTAGGTCGAACCGAGGCGGAGA
>CAZUHO010000081.1:0-4377 GCA_964620725.1 uncultured Dehalococcoidales bacterium | reverse complement strand
AGGTAATCGGTGTTGGGCTTAAAGCCGACAGCGACAAAGGCGCCGGCTACATCCAGGGTAGATTTCTCCCCGGTTTTCACCTGGCGCAGGCTCAGCCGCTTGACCACATCTTCACCCTCAATTTTCTCCACCACGCTATTCCAGAGGAATTCTATCTTGGGTTCCGCCCGCGCTCTCTCTTCTAAGATGCGGGTGGCGCGGAGCCGGTCACGGCGGTGTATTAGTATAACCTTTGAGGCAAATTTTACTAGGTGTAGGGCTTCGGTAATGGCGACATCACCGCCGCCAACGACGGCTACCGGCTTTTCTTTGAAGAAGGGGCCATCGCAGGTAGCACAATAAGACACGCCCTTACCGGTAAGCTCCTCCTCCCTCGGTACGCCCAGCTTGCTCCGCTCCGAACCGCTGGCGATAATCACGGCTCTGGCGCTGAAATCGCCCTTGGTGGTCTTTACCACCTTTTTCTCCCCTTTAAGCTCAAAACCGATAGCCTCAGCGGTAATGGTTTCCAGCCCGTATCTAGCTGCCTGCTGCTGCATTAGCTGCCCCAACTCGGTGCCAGAAATACCCTGGGCGAAGCCGGGGTAGTTTTCCACCAGCTCGGCATCAGCTATCTGACCACCCACCACCCCCCTTTCTATAAGCAGGCTACTAAGCCTGGCTCTTGAGGTATAAATTCCGGCACTGAGCCCAGCTGGACCACCGCCAATAATAATTACCTCATATTCCTTTGCCATAGTCTTTACTCGAGGACAGCGTCAAGGTCTTTTTTTAGCTCGGCTTTGGGTTTATAGCCCACAATCTGCGATGCTGGCTTGCCATCTTTAAAGATAATGAGGTTGGGGATAGCCATTATATTGTAGCTGGCAGCAGTCTTGGCGTTCTGGTCAACATCTAACTTGGCGAAAGTTATCCTGCCGGCGTACTCCCCAGCCAGCTCCTCAAGTACCGGCGCTGCCATAATACAGGGTCGGCACCAGGGTGCCCAAAAGTCTACCAGCACCGGCGTCTTTGATTTTAGTACTTGTTGGTCGAAGGTGGCGTCGTCAACTGCAATTGGCTTACTCATAATCCTCCTCTTCAATTATTCGGCAGATGTCTCTCTCCGCTGTCCGTTTGGCTAAACCGATGGCATTTTTTATTGCCTTAGCCTGACTGCGCCCGTGAGAGACGATGATAGCTCCATTTACCCCCAGTAGACACGCTCCGCCGTATTCTCTATAGTCTACCCGCCTGACCCAGGAGCCTAGCCCTATATCTTGGAGTAGGGTCCGCCCCTGGAGGTGATAGGCGGCAGAAAGAATGTGCCCGGTCTGTCGCATCACGCTGAGGAAGGTGTCACCTAACCCTTCAATGGTCTTGAGCACTATATTCCCGGTGAAGCCATCGGTAACGATGACATTGACCGTTTCCTTTGATATGTCTTGCCCCTCTATGCTGCCTTGAAAATTCAGCTTGGATTTCTTGAGCAGGCTATAGCTTTCCTGAATCAGACGGTTACCCTTTTCTTCCTCTTCGCCGGTGCTGAGCAGGCGAACGCTGGGGGAGCTGATGTTGAGGAGGTGTTTAACGTAGGTTGAGCCGAGGTGGGCGAATTGGACGAGGTGGCTTGGTCGGCAGTTAGCATTGGCACCGGCATCAATAAGCAGGGTGGGGGTGGTGGAGGTGATATCAAGGAAACTGCCCAGGGCGGGGCGCTCAACGCCCTTTATCCTCCCCAGACTGAGGAGGCTGGCAACAACTACCGCCCCGGTGTTGCCAGCGGAGACAAAGGCTGAAGCCTTGCCGTCTCTTACCATGTTAACCCCAATGGCTATTGAGGAGTCTGGCTTGCTGCGGATGGCTTTCATCGGCGACTCGCGAGGCTCAATAACCTGGCTGGCTTCAATAATGCTGAGCTTTGCCTTATTTATATAGCGACCGGCCAGCACATGGAGGATGGCTTTATTCCCCACCAGCGCAATCTCAATGTCGTATTCCTGAGCCGCTTTTACTGCGCCTTCCACTACTTCACGGGGGGCATGCTCTCCGCCAGCGGCATCAACGGCGATTATCATATACTTTCACTTTCTTCGGAATTTTCACTGATGCGGCTTCTCTTACGTCAAATCCCTTAAAATTGCTCCCGTTTTGACTGCCTGCCATCTCTTCATGGACCAAAAGGGCAGCGCCTATGGCCCCCATCACCTCGTGGTGGGGTGGGACAATCACCTCAATGCCAAGCTCTTCCCGGAGTGCTTTCACTATACCCCGGTTAAAGGCAACACCACCCTGAAATATTATCGGGGGTTGAATATCCTTACCCAGCCCTACATTGTTAAGATAGTTGCGCACCAGTGCCTGGCACAGACCATATAAAATATCCTCAGTCCGCTGCCCCGTCTGTTGCTTGTGAATCATGTCTGATTCGGCGAAGACGGTACACCTTCCGGCGATAGGCACCGGGTTTTTGCTCTTGAGAGACCTCTGGCTGAGTTCCTGAATGCTCATATTGAGGCGCAGCGCCTGGTGGTCAAGGAAGCTGCCGGTGCCGGCGGCACATACCGTGTTCATGCCGAAGTCGGTAACCATGCCCTCTCTGATAATGATGATCTTGCTGTCCTGCCCCCCGATTTCAATGACGGTCTGTGCCCGGGGGAAGTAGTGCAGAGCGCCTACGGCGTGGCTGGTAATCTCGTTCTTGACCAAATCGGCACCGACGATAACCCCCGCCAGGTAGCGGGCGCTGCCGGTGGTAGCCACGCCGGCGATTTCGATATTTTGGGGCAGTTTTTGCCTCATCTGGCTTAAGCCCTGCTGCACCATCTCGATGGGCTTGCCCTGCGTCGGCAGGTAGAGATGGGCAACTAGCTCATCGGCGTCATTGAGCACGGCGAACTTGGTGGTTACCGAGCCGACATCAATGCCTAAATAGGCTTTCATAAACTCTCCTTAACGCTGATATCTTAGAACACGGAGCCTTGTTTGACAAGCCAGTCACTTGCTTTTGAACTCCTGCTTGACCCTGGCGATTGTCTCCGGGTTAGCCACCAGGTCAACAATAGTCATGGCCAGAGCCTTGGCGCTGTCAAGCATCCCCTTGATGCCAGCCTCAGAGGCGGCGGCTTGAGCAAACTCGGGGGAGTGGATAGCTACCTCTTTGGGGGCGATGGCGAAATCGGGGTGGATGGCAGGCACTATCTGGCTGACATTCCCCATATCGGTGCTACCGAAGGCTTTAGTTGGTTTGGCCAGGAGCACCTTGCGTCCCAGGGACTGCATATTTTGCTGGAATAGTCTGGCTAGTGCCATGTTATTGCGCAGGGGGGCATAGCTCACCTCTGCCCAGCGGTATTCCAGGCGAGCGCCGGTGGCGGTGGCGGCACCAACAAAGCAGTTCAGCACCTTTTCTTTTAGCTCATCCAGATAGGCGTCTTCTTCGGCACGGACGATAAAAGTCCCGGCGCTGTGAGCGGGGACGATATTGGCTGCCTCACCACCGTCAGTAATAATACCGTGGATGCGCGCCTTGTCCTTGATGTGCTGCCTCAGCGAGTTAATAGCGGCAAACGATTGGAGCATTGCCTCCAGGGCGTTGATGCCGGCTTCGGGTCGGGCTGAGGCGTGAGCCGCTTTACCGAAGAACTCAACATCCAGACTGATGCAGGCCAGAGCCTGGGTGGTGGCGGCATCATGTACCCCGGGATGCACCATCATGGCTATGTCGATATTATTAAAGGCTCCCCGCTCCACCATTATTGCCTTGCCCCCGTATAACTCCTCAGCGGGGGTGCCGATAATGAGGACAGTGCCGCCGAGTTGGTCGATAGCCGCTCTGGATGCCACGGCAGCGCCAACGGCACTGCCGGCTATCAGGTTATGACCGCAGGCATGCCCCAGCTTGGGCAGGGCGTCATACTCCGCCAGAAGGGCAATCGCTGGTTTTCCTTTTCCGTAGCTCCCCCTAAAGGCGGTGGGTAGCTTGCATATACCCTGCTCAATGGAGAAACCGTTTTTTTTGAGGTACTGGGTTAGCCAGCCCACTGCCTTGGTCTCGTGGAAACCGAGCTCAGGGGTGGAGTGGATTTTAAGGCTCAGCTCGCGGAGCTGGTCATGGTGAGAGTCTACTTCTTTTACAACCAGAGCCTTTAGCTTGTCTATAGCTGGACTTTTTACCATTTTGATTATTATAGCTTAGCGCCGAGGCAATTTCTAGGTAATGTATTGCATATCAGGCGGAGTTGTGGTATACTTATGGCGCTAGAGGTTGACTAGAGAAGTGGGTTTGGCCCCACTTTTTTAATTTTGGCAGGAGTAACAGGGCTGGAGGTCTTGGTCTTAAATGAAGAGCGAATTTATGCTCGCTATAACCCAGCTCTCGGCGGAGAAGAACCTGCC
>CAZUHO010000080.1:0-4379 GCA_964620725.1 uncultured Dehalococcoidales bacterium | reverse complement strand
TGTATTGTGCCACCGCCTTTTTTCCTTCCTCGGTTAGTCTGGTACGTCCTCCCCCTGACCCGCCGGCGACCTTCTCCACCAGCGGTGAGGGTGCCAGACGGTTAGCCGCCTCTACCCAGAGCCAGGCGTTGCGGTAGCCCAGCTTCATGGAGCGGGCGGCGGCGGCTATTGAGCCGAACTTGTCAACGCGCTCCAGCAGCATCTCTCTGCCCCCACCCATGTAGAGTTCACCGTCCTTTTCCAGCCATATCCTGCCCGCTATAGCGTAGCCCGGCTGGGGGTGGTGGGAGAGGTGGGGGGGCTTTTTGACTCGGAACCTTGGTATCTTGGTAGCCATTGCTTTACGCTATATTACAAGCGATATAGCACTCTTGTCAACTGTTGTGGGGTTACCTGTGTTTTTCTTCCCACCCGCCCGCCCAAAAGGCTTTGCGGCTTATCCTGTAATTTTCTCCCCCTCCCCCTAGGGGTGGGGCAAGGAGATTGCCAAGAGGCGAAGCCTTCGAGGGTGGGTAGGGTGGGAAAGAATGCCTTGGTGGAGTGGTGGGTGGGAACAAAAGATGCTGGTTAAAAGGGTGGGGGGTAGTCCTCTTCGGTGTCAATATCGGTGATGACGCTCTCGGAGTCAACAGCTACCTCAAGGATATCGTCGGGGTGGCGCTTAATTATCTCTCTGCCCCCGATATCACCCTTCAGCTCAAGCAGCTCCGCTTTGTATTTGATGGCAAAGACGACTGGGTTTCCCCGCTTATCCTGATAGGTGGGGAGGGCAATGCCCTTATCATGGCTATGAAATTCGGCTGTTAGCCGATTAATAGTCTGGCTGTCCACCAAGGGCTGGTCGCCCAGGGCAAGCATAACCGCCTGAGCCTGGCTTGAAACCAGGTTTAGCCCGGCTATTATCGATGTGCTCATCCCTTGCCCGTAGTTTGGATTAACAGTTATTTTTACCGGCTTGGTGGCTATGACCCTTTTGATTTCCTCAGCTTTATGCCCCAGCACCACGATAGTCTCATCCACTCCAGAATCCAGCAGGTTATCGATGGCTTGCTCGATAATGGTGCCTTCGCCCAGGGGCATCAATTGCTTGAGCTCGCCCATGCGCTTTGCTTCGCCGGCAGCCAGTAATATTGCTGATAGCATCGGCTGAATTATATGCCAAGCCCCGTGGGCAAGACAATAGCCAGGCTTGACACGGCCCCGCCTCCAGGTTAAAATTTTAAAAAGCCTGGAACAGGTCTTTATAGAGCCGGGCTGAACTTGCAGCAGCGGGACTTGAACCCGTGGGACCAGGTACCACGGGTTTTTTCATCTTAAAGCAGGAGTGAGATGGCCGGGAAAAAGTTAGGCTCCAGGGAAAAGGCGATTATAGCTAGCAAAAGTTATGCCGCCAAGCTTACGCTCATAGTCGTAATTGGGCTGATAGTGCTCAAGGTGGCGGTGACGGTTATCACCGGGAGCATAAGCATTCTGGCTCAGGCAGTGGACAGCTCCCTTGATTTGCTGGCTGTAATCGTTACCTTCATTGCTATTAGAATAGCCACCAAGCCTGCCGATGAGGAGCACCCCTTTGGTCATGGCAAGGTAGAGAACATTGCCGCTCTGGTGCAGGCAGCGCTGATTTTTGCTGTTGGCGGTTGGATTATTTATTCGGCGGTGCAAAGAATAATAAGCGGAGCCAGGGTGGAACTGGCTGAAGCCGGTATAGCGGTAATGCTGGTCTCCATGATAGCCAGCATTTTCCTTTCCCGCTACCTGTTCAAGGTAGCCAAGGCGGTAGATTCAGTGGCGCTGCAGGCAAATGCTCAAAATATTGCCGTCGATGTCTATTCCGCAGCGGCGGTGCTGGCTGGGCTGGTAGCGGTACGCTTTACCGGGCTGAATATTCTAGACCCCATTATCGCCCTGGCAGTGGCTGCGCTCATCCTGAAAACAGGTTATGATGTATTGATAAATTCGTTTGGCGGGCTGATTGATACCAGATTACCTGAGGCTGAAGAGAGTGTTATAAGGGCTTGCATTATAAAGTATAACTATCGGATGGTTGCCTTTCACGACCTGCGCACGCGCAAGGCGGGGAGCTATCGCTATATTGACTTGCACCTGGTTATGCCTAAGAATGAGAGTGTGGAGGAAGCACACCGCGTGTGCGACCATTTGGAGCGAGATATAAAGAGTAAATTACCCCGTGCTCACATCACTATTCATGTTGAGCCATGCGCTACTGAGTGTGACCAGTGCTCCGTTTCCTGCACTCTGAGAGACAGGGTTTACCGGAAGAAATACGACCGGAATCAGGAGCAATCATGAGGGCGATAGTTATCGCTGGTATCACCAGCGGTGTGGGCAAGACGACGGTTGCTACCGGGCTGATGGGCACTCTGCGCCAGCGCGGCTTAAAGGTGCAGCCCTTCAAGACCGGGCCTGACTATATTGACCCCAGCTATCATACCTGGGTAAGCGGCGAGCCGTCCCGCAATCTGGATAGCTGGCTCCTCTCTGGCGATGCCGTGCTGGAGCTGTTCGGGCGGGCAATGAAGGGGAGAGACATTGCCGTTATCGAAGGGGTGATGGGGCTTTACGACGGGCACTCGTCCGTAAATGAAGAGGGCAGCACCGCCGAGCTGGCCAAGCTCCTCGGGGCGCCGGTAATACTGGTGGTTGACAGCCGGAAGGGGGCGCGCAGCCTGGCGGCGATGGTTAGCGGCTACAAGGCTTTTGATGCCGCCCTTAACCTGGGCGGTGTTATCTTGAACGGCATCGGCAGCGATGACCACCTAAGACTATGCCGGGAAGCCATTGAGCATTACACCAAAACTGCGGTGCTGGGTTATCTGCCCCGCCGCAATAATTTATCCCTGCCGGAAAGGCATCTGGGCTTAATTCCCACCGTGGAGGGACCAGCCGGCAAGGAATTTCTGGAGAGCCTCGTAGAACAGTGCCAAGCCACCCTTGATATTCCTGAAATTTTACGATTATCGGAGCAGGCAAAAGTCCCTGAGGTTGAGCCGACATTATTCCCCCAAGAGCCCAAGCCCCCCCTAGCCAGGATTGCCCTAGCTCAGGACAGGGCTTTTAGCTTTTACTATCAGGACAGCCTAGACCTTCTGGGGGCGTGGGGGGCAGAAATTGTGCCCTTCAGCCCCCTGCAGGATAGGGAGCTACCTCAGGGCATATCCGGTATCTATATCGGGGGTGGTTTCCCCGAGCTTTACGCCGCCGACCTGGCAGAAAATAAATCTATCAAGGATGCCATAAAGATGGTGGCGGGGCGGGGGATGCCGGTTTATGCCGAATGCGGGGGGTTAATGTACCTCGGCAGGAGCATCAAAGACCTTGAGGGCAGGGAATATACGATGGCAGGAGCCATCCCTATTTCCTCTCAGATTGATAGCCCGCATCTCAGCCTGGGCTATAGGACAGTCAAGGCTCTGGGCGATGGGCCCCTGCTGAGGCGGGGAGAAACCGTCCGTGGTCATGAGTTCCACTGGTCGGTGCTGGAGAAAAACGCTGACATGCCCAATGCCTACAGTATTATTGATAAAGGCAAACGCCGTGAGGGATTCCACAGGAGGAATCTGCTCGCTTCCTATATTCATCTTCACCTGGGTAGCCTGCCCTCGATGGTAGGGCGTTTTATAGAAAACTGCCAAAAATTTCGTCAGGAGGGAAGATGAGGGGAAGGGTAATCATGGTGCAGGGGACGGCTTCTCACGTTGGTAAGAGCGTGCTGGTGACGGCTCTGTGCCGTATCTTTAAGAATGACGGCTTTACCGTGGCGCCCTTCAAGGCTCAAAACATGTCCCTGAATTCCTATGTCACCCCTGACGGAGGGGAAATCGGCAGGGCGCAGGCGGTGCAAGCCGAGGCGGCGGGCGTAGCCTGCTCGGTGGAGATGAACCCAATACTGCTCAAGCCGGAAGCCGATAGCCGCTCCCAGGTGGTGGTGCTGGGACGCCCGCAGATGTCAACAACGGCGGCAGATTATTACAGGCTGAAGACTAAATTGTGGCCGGTGGTAACCGAAGCGCTTAGTAAGCTCCGCTCCCAGTATGAAGTCGTGGTTGTTGAGGGTGCCGGCAGTCCCGCCGAGATAAACCTGGCGCAGGGAGACATCGTAAACATGAGAGTTGCCCGATACTCCCGGGCTCCGGTGTTGCTCATCGGCGATATTGACCGCGGCGGCGTCTTTGCTTCGCTGCTGGGCACCCTCTGGCTGCTGAAAAAGAGAGACCTGAGTCTTATCAAGGCTCTGGTGATAAACAAGTTCCGCGGAGACCGGACACTGCTTGAGCCGGGACTAAAATTTCTGGAAAAGAAGGCTGGTATTCCCGTCGCCGGCGTCATTCCCTACTTCCGCGATATCCATATCGCCCAGG
>CAZUHO010000079.1:0-4449 GCA_964620725.1 uncultured Dehalococcoidales bacterium | reverse complement strand
TGCACCCCAGCCAGGCTGAGGTAAAATTCATGGGATGCCTTTTCCCGGTTTGCCGCCAGCAGAAAGGCGTCCTTGAGCTCCATGGCCGGGGATATTTCCGGCTGTTCCAGGTGCTCGGCAATCTTGTAATCTAAAACCTGCTCCCTCTTCAGCGCCCCTCCCTTAAGCTCACCCCGCAGGTATTTTCGTAGCAGGTTTTCGTGCTCCTCCTCCTCCTGGGATAACTGCCGAAAGGCATCCCTAGCCGCCTCATCCGTCATTTTCTGGCTCAAGTCTTGATAAAGGTGCTGTGATTCGATTTCTCTCTCTATCGCCTTTGCCAAAACATTCTCCAGTGTTAGCTGAGTTGTCATGGCTGCACCCGACCCTCCACCACCTTCCAGTTTACGTTCTGGAAAAAGGCGGCTATGTAGTCAGCTCGCTTCAGCCCGTAATCGGTCATGAAGGCATGCTCAAAGACATCCATGACGAGGATAGGACGGCAGCCAGCCATATGACCAACCTCGTGCTCATTAATCCACTGGTTAAACAACCATCCGCTCACGTTATCCTGGTAGAGCACCACCCAGCCGATGCCCCGTATTGCCCCCGTAGCCCTGAAATCCTTCTCCCAGGCGTCATAGCTGCCATAGGCATCAGCCAGCTTTCTGGCTAAGGCACCGGATTTGTCCAGGGGCGTTTTACCCCCCAGGTTCTCAAAGTAGTATTCGTGGAGGCGCATGCCGTTGAACTCAAAGCCAAAGCGGCGTTTAAGCTCAGAGTATTCTGGGGTGCCCGTCCTCTCTTCCTTGAGCATAGCGGCGAGTAGGTCCGAGAGCTTATTGGTATTGTTCACGTAGCCCTGGTAGAGGGTGAAGTGATTAGTGAGCAAGGTCTGGCTGAAACCCTCCATCCCGATAAGACTGGTGTAGTCCTTTGCCTGGTAAGTCATTTTACCTCCTCCTTAGCTTTAAGCGTACTTGCCCCCGGGTCCGGTGGTAAAGTGGAAGATGGGCCTGTCCACCCTCCTGATAATCAAGGGGCAGTGCTTCATCCCCTTGGGAACAAAGATAAGGGAACTCTGGGTAAGTATATGCTTTTCATCCTCCAGCCATATTTCGACCTCCCCACACAGGTCCTGGGGGTCTTCCGGGTTAGTGCCAAAAAAGGCTATCACTTCGTCAAAGGGGTGGGTATGAGCGTCCACAATGGGCTGCTCCGACCCCTTCCAGTACCAGACACATTCTACGTAGAAGGCACCCTTTATGACCTCATCATCCAGATATATCAAACGAGTGTGCTCACCAGCGGCTACCTCGGCGGCGTCCTGCCGGAACAAAGGGAGCTCCAGGTCAGACTTGGTGCCGGTGATAATATATTTACCGTATTTCGTTTCCACCTCCGGTAATTCCCCTTTCTAGCTTTTTATTTTCAGCCACCACCAGGGTGTAATGTGCCCTACTTGCCTGAGGCAGACTCTTCCTTCTTCTTTGCCGGGCGCCCGCCGTGACCGTGCTTAACCTTCTTAAACGCTTCCTTGTACCGCCTTCTTTGCTCTGCCTTTTCTTGCTTTCGTCCCATGGCTTGCCTCCATTACCGTTTTCTTGCAATTGTCTCAAACCCGTGCTATAAATGATGTACCTATCACGCTGAATATAATACTATTATTTACTATTATCTCAAGTTGTCAATAGGCTCTTAGCTATGAAGCGGTTAGCATTACTAATAACAATAGCACTTTGCCTCCAACTAAGCTTCGGTGGCCCATTGCAATCAGCGCCAGAGGAGCCACTTCAGGTCAAGGAGCTGAATTTCGTCTTCCTTCACGGTGGTGGCGGTAATGCCTGTTCCATGCAGCTTCTGGCTGACACCATTATGGAGCAGATACCGGCATATATCCTCGACTACGAAAGTGCCCACCCCGACACCGAGATTCGGGCTGATTCACTGCTAAGGTGTTATCCCAACGATGTGAACATTGAGAGCTGGGCTAATAACATCGCTTACAGCATCGACAAGTACCTGCCTGATAAGAGGAACATAATCTTAATCGGGCACAGCATGGGGGGCAAGGCAGCCATTTACGCCGTAGCCCATAATGTGGGCAACTTGGCTCACAAAGCGGCCATGGTGGTAACCATCGACAGCCCGATTAATAGCCTGCAAGGTTATTACTTTGCCGGCGGTACTTCGGTGCTGGATTATTATGGAACCCTGGGACTACTATCCGACAGCGGGGTTTCTAGGTCCGTAGTCTACTACGATAGCTCCCAGGACGGCAGAGAAGTAGCTACCAAGAACCACTGGCTGGCTTTCATAGCAGCTGAATCAGCACCGCTCAGCGAACAGTTTAACGTTGGCGGGGTTGACGCTATGCCCAGAAACATGGATGACAACATCATACCACTTTCGGCTCAATACTCTTTTGGAGCTGATGTAATCTACTATGGAGAGCACTCCCATAACGACTTTACCCACCAAGACGAGGTAGCCACCTTCATGGCCGAGCAAATCCTCCACTATATCTTTGGCGGGTACCTAGAATGCTCCGTTCTTGCCAGAAACGGCAGCTTTGAACATGAGGCTGGCTGGCTACCGGGGACAGATTTGTGGGAGGATGTCATCGGTGAAGTTCTTGCCGACAGCGGTAGTGTTCGGCACTTCAACGAGTCCTATACCAGCTGGCAGGAGTGGGAGGATGTGGTTGGGGACTGCCTTCCCCAGGGCAAGCGGAGCAGCTACCAGATTAACCAGGTGAGACATTTCCCCTTTCTAGCCAGTATTGAGGAAGCACACTGGTTGAATGCTGGTAACCCCTATGATTGCCAGCTCTACATAAAAACCAGGGCAGCCCCTAGAACCCAGGTTGAGGTGGAATGGAGCATCTATGACAGTGGACTGCTGTCGTGGGAGATTGAGCGTAACCATTATGAAGTTGAAATAACCACCGGCACGCCGCTGACCAGCATTAACCGTGTGTCATGGATAAGCGATGACCCCAACGACATCAGATTAAGAATACACTCACAAGCGGAAAGCCCCTTCCGCTGGTTCAAAGCTGAATGGAGAGTCTACTCTACAGAAATCCGATATCGGAAGCTCATTGACGAAATTCGGGGGCTGCCATTAAGTCAGGTCTGATTACTTCCTAACCTCAGTCCGGGTCTTTATCAAACGCATCAGGTCATCCCGCACCACAATGCCAATCACCCTATCCTTTTCCAGTACCGGCATGTAGTCAATTTGCCACTCATTCATTTGCTCAAGCAGGCGCGCCGCCGGCTGTTCCGCCTGAGCCGCTCTAAGCTCACTAGCCGGCGTCATAATTTCACTAATAGTGGTTGAGCGCCGGCGCTTTTTGGGCACTCTCTTTATATTGGGCAAGGTCACAACCCCCTGTAGCCTAGCCCTACGAGCGACAATGAAGTAACACTGCCCGGTAGCCTGTATATAATTTTGAACCAGCCGACCAAGGTTAAGCTGCCGGCTGATAACGGGGCAATCCCGAGCCACCACATCCCGAGCCTTAATACCACGAAGAACCCGGCGCAACACCACGGGGCGACGACTCTGCATGGCCGCGATATGTAGAACCCATCCTACAAATGCCAGCGCCAGCCCGTTAAACCATTGATTTTCTAAGATCAGTATCACAACGCCAGCAGCAATAAGGAATAAGCCAACCCCCTGCCCCGCCCAGCTGGTAATACTTGTTGCCCGGTTATAACTACCGGTCAACTTCCATAGCAGTGCCCGCAAAAGCCTGCCTCCGTCAAGGGGAAAGGCAGGGATAAAGTGGAATAAAGAGAGCATAAAATAGAGAAAGGCTGACCACAGGATGAGCCCAGCAAGCATAGTACTGCCGGTGCTTACCAGTATAGAATAAATACCATAAAGTATTCCGGTTATTATCAGGTTACATAGAAGTCCAGCCATAGCCAAAAGCAGCTCAATAACGGGGGTGGTTTCCTCTTCGGCTATCTGAGACACCCCACCAAAGACAAACAGAGTAACCCTCTTATCCGGTATACCCCTACTAAGAGCCAAAAAATTGAGGATAACCTCACGAACACCCAAGGCGGCGAAAAAGAGCAAGACGGCGGCAATCCCGAGGACTGTCCTTAGCCATAAGGGATAAGCCTCGGCGAACTGGGTCACCACCACGGCCGTTATCAAGAAAAAGGCAATAGCCCAACCATAATGTAACCGCAGGCGAATCCTAAAAAACTGGCCCACATCGGGGACCCTCATCATTCTCCTATCAAAAAACATAGCCATTAATGGCATTTTGAGTAGATATCCCGTTTTTGTCAAGCTTTCTAAGGAAGCATAATATACTTGAAAGCATTTGGGGAAGAGTGTAATATAAGGTATTCTCCTAAAGGGATGATTTATGTGCCCCTGTAGCTCAGTGGATAGAGCAGCGGTTTCCTAAACCGCGTGTCGTGCGTTCGAGTCGCACCAGGGGTA
>CAZUHO010000078.1:0-4460 GCA_964620725.1 uncultured Dehalococcoidales bacterium | reverse complement strand
CGAGGCATCGGAGAAAAGGTTAGCCACCAAGCGGGCGTCAACGGTTATACCCAGGGAGGGGGCGGCCCAGGTGGCGGTAATCGGACTGCCCAATTCGGGCAAATCCCAGCTTGTTGCCACCATCACCAATGCCTCTCCGCCTGTAGCCGATTACCCCTTCACCACCCACAGCGCCACTCCGGGGATGATGGAGTTTGAGGATATAAAGATCCAGTTGATTGATACCCCGCCCTTAGCCCCGCAGGCTATCGACTTCTGGCTGCCGCCCCTGCTGAGAAGGGCTGACGCCCTATTGATTATGGTGGACCTAACCGATGCCCCGGAAGCGCAGATGGAAGCTATTATCAAACAGCTGGCAGATATGAGAATAATAGTTGGTGGTGGGGCTAAAGAGGACTCCGAGTATATTAGCTGGCACAAAAAGGCGCTTATTATCGGCAACAAGCTCGACCTGGATAATGCCCAGAATAGTTACACCGCCCTGAGTAATAAGAAGAATAAGTATGGAAAGCAGCTACCGCTTATCGCCATCTCCGCCAAACAGGGAACAGGTCTGGAAGAGTTGAAGCTCAAGCTCTATCAGCTTCTTGATATTATCCGCGTATATACCAAGGCGCCGGGGAAGAAGCCGGTTTTCACTGACCCCGTCGTCCTCCCCAGGGGAAGCACGCTGGAGGATGCCGCCGCCGGAGTGCATAAGGACTTTCGGAGGAAGCTGAAATACGCCCGGCTCTGGGGCTCAGGCAAGCACGATGGCATCATGGTAAAGAGAGACCATATCATGCAGGACGGCGATATTATAGAGCTGCACCTTTGAGGGGAATAAACAATTCGTCAGGGTGTGCACTGTTCACCCTGCGAAGTGAGCCTGGATTAGGCTAAGGACGTGCTCGGCTATGGCCGGGGAAGCCGCCAGGCCGGGGGATTCAATGCCGACGAGGTTGATAAATCCGGGCAGACCTTTGTCAGCTTCATCCCTGATTACGAAGTCCCTGGTATCTTCGTTAGGTCCTTGAAGTTTGGGCCTTATGCCAGCCATTTCCGGTTCGAGGTCGTCATATTCTATGAAGGGCAGGAATTTTCTGGCTGAATCGTAGAAGAGCTGTTTGTGCTGGCTATCAACCGCATAATTTATGCTATCTACATATTCAATGCCGGGACCTAACCGCATCCTCCCTTCCACATCAAAGGAAACATGAACCCCCACGCTGGTGACTTTAGCTAGCGGCACGGGATATATTAACCTCTTGACTAGTTTACTCTTGCTGCTAGCTACGCTGAAGTATTCGCCTTTAGCATAATGCAGTTTGTAACCCGCTTTAACGATATCAATTCCCGCCAGCTCAGCCACTCTGTCGCTATAGAGCCCGGCACAATTAACCACTACCCTCGTCATAAAAGGAAATTCCTCCTCTTCGTCTCTTACGCTCACCTTGTATTCAGCACCCAGCTTTTCTATTCCTACTGCTTTGGTTTTATAGGCTATTTGCACCCCGCCTTCTATCGCTTTGGCTACGAAGTACCTCATCAAGGCATGGGAATCAATAATTCCGGTTGATGGCGAAAACAGGGCGGCAACCCCCTCTACGTTTGGTTCCAATTCCTTCATCTCACGCCTTGATAGTATCCTGAGACCTTCTACCCCGTTCCTTCGGCCTTTATCCAGTAATGTTTCCAGTTCACTGATTTCTTTATTAGTTATTGCCACCACCAGCTTCCCCAGTTTTCGGTATCCGATTCCATATTGCTCGCAGAGCTTATAAAGAGCGCGGTTTCCGGCAACACAAAGTCTGGCTTTCAGTGAATTCTGGGGGTAATAGATTCCGGCGTGGATAACCCCGCTGTGCCGGCTGCTTGTTTCCTGGCCAAAGGTTGCCTTCTCTTCCAGCACGTAGGCTTCCCAGCCCTTGCCGGCTATTTGCGCCGCTATTGCCAGTCCGATTACACCGGCTCCGATGATAGTAACGTCAGCTCTGTTCACAGTAGAAACTCATTGACTGCCGCCGCCAAGCCGCTATGGTCAACATCAAGGGTAATGTAATGGGCTACCGCCTTGACCTCATCGGGGGCGTTGCCCATAGCCACCGCCAGCCCGACTGAGGAAAGAAGGGGGATGTCATTGGTGCCGTCCCCTATGGCCATAACCTCAGCCATGGGTATTTTTAGATGCGAAGCCAATGCCGCCAGCGCCTTCCCCTTAGATACCCCGAGGTTAACCACATTGGTAAAGTCAACGCCGGGGTAAGCCGGTGACCTTGCCATGGAAAAGTGAAGGCTGCGCTTAAACTGAAGACGAAACTTTTCAGTCTTTGCCGCCTCCTCAGGCGAGGCGGTTACCAGACCCCCCTTGATAATCCTCTCCCGCTCCCATATCCCGCTGAAATCGACCACCACAGGCTCAAGATTAAAGAACTCACGGTGGATTTCAGTTGCCCAATTTTCCCGCTCAACAAAAAAACGACTCGCTGAATAAAGCTCAAGGTAGATATCATTCTGGCGGGTAAACTCAATCGCCTCCCTTACCACCCCGCTGTCAATTGGCTCGGCATAGACCTCCTCACTAAAATTAGAGACCAGAGCGCCGTCAAAGAAGATATGGTAGCCATCCAGCGCCAGCCGCTCAATAACGGGCAGACAACCCTGAGCCGCCCGCCCCGTTGAGAGTGAGACCCCTATCCCTGCCCGGCGGACTTCGGAGAGTGCCTCCCTGTCCTCGTCGGAGATGTTCCCGTTCTTGCCGATAAGTGTGCCATCTATATCTACCACCAGTAGTCTATATTTCATTAATCCCTCTTTCTGCCACTCATTCTAGCATTGGAGTGATTAATTTCCAAGCTTGAATGCACCCCAGAAATGGACTATAATCCCGACGATGCATTGCATTGGCATAGACATAATTGAAATCCTCCGCATTGAAAGGGCTATCGCCCGCTGGGGGGAGGGCTTTCTCCGTCGAGTTTATACCGAGCCGGAAATAGAGCTTTACCGAAGAAAGCCGTCATCGCTGGCGGCGCGTTTTGCCGCCAAGGAAGCGGTAATAAAAGCCCTGGGAAAATCAGCCAGCGTAAGCCTTAAAGATATTGAGATATTATCCGAACCCGGCGGCAAGCCGGTGGTCAACCTCTACGGCAGAACGCAAGACCAAGCCCAAGCCTCGGGCTTGGACGGGTTTGCCATCAGCCTCTCCCATTCTAAGGAATATGCCGTCGCCATGGTTGCCGGCGAGGCAAAATCTTAGAAAACCCCTTTACCCCAGCTAACTAAGGTGCTAAAATCTAGGAAATAGGAAAGAAGTACTATGTCAGGGCATTCTAAGTGGTCGCAGATAAAGCGTCAAAAAGGGGTGGCTGATGCCAAGCGGGGACAGATTTTTACCAAGCTCGCCCGTGAGATTATTGTTGCCGTGCGGGAGGGGGGAACTAACACTGAGACAAACTTCAGGCTGAGGCTGGCAGTACAGAAAGCCCGCGATAGTAACATGCCCCTGGATAATATAGATAGGGCAATTAAGCGGGGCAGCGGGCAGGCGGAGGGAGCCAGCCTGGTGGACATGGTGCTTGAGGGTTACGGACCCAGCGGGGTGGCGATTCTGGTAACGGCTCTCAGCGACAATCGCAACCGGACCCTGCAGGACGTAAGGAACATCTTCACCCGCCAGGGCGGCAACCTGGGGGAAGCCGGCTGTGTCGCCTGGCTTTTCGATTCTCGGGGGCTGATTACCGTGGAAGCCAATGCCAAGGATGCCGAGGAGCTAGCCCTGCAGGCTATTGACGCCGGCGCTGAGGATGTCAAGATAGATAATAACTATATAGAGATTTATACCAAGCCCGAGGAGCTGGAGAAGGTCAGGGAAGCACTGAAGCAGAAGAAGATAGCCGTCGCCTCGGCTGAAGTCTCTATGGTGCCCAAGACCACGGTCGAACTGGAGGAAAAGGCAGCCCTGCAGACCCTGAGGCTGCTGGACAAGCTGGAGGAGCTGGACGAGGTGCAGAATGTCTCCAGCAACGCCGACTTCCCCGATGCTATTCTAGAGAAATACCAGTCGTCGAGCCCAACCCGATGAGAATCTTAGGTATTGACCCAGGCACAATAACCATGGGCTATGGTGTTATTGATGCCAGTGGTGACGAGGCAACCATGGTTGATGGCAGTGCCCTGAACGCTCCCCAGTCCTCCACAATGGGTGAGCGCTTAAATTATCTCCACCAGAGGCTTTTGGAAATTATTTCACAATATCAGCCTGACGTTATAGCTGTAGAGCAGCCGTTTATGGCCAAGAACGTAAAATCAACGCTGGCGGTAGGCATGGCTCAGGCAATAGCTCTTCTGGCAGCAGCCAGTAAGGGAATCCCAACCTATGAATACACCCCAACCCAGGTAAAGCAGAGGGTTGCCAACTACGGTGGTAGCTCCAAGGAGCAGGTCCAGGAGATGGTCAAGCTCCAGCTCGGTTTACCCCA
>CAZUHO010000077.1:0-4464 GCA_964620725.1 uncultured Dehalococcoidales bacterium | reverse complement strand
TGATGCCGAGGAGGAAGGCAATAATAGAGCCAGTCCAGGCGCCAGTCCAGGGAAGAGGGATAGCCACCAAAAGCATCAGACCTATGCGCTCGTATCTCTCAACGGTCTTAGCTCGCTCTCTCGTCCTTTTGAGAAACCACTCAGAGAGTTTCCTACCAGCCTCGGTTCGGTTGACAGCCTTGAGCAGTGATTCGAAGAACAGCAGCAGGAATGGCACTGGCAGCATGTTGCCCACGATACTGATACCCAAGGCTTCATACCACGGCAGGTGAAATAGATTTATGGCTAGTGGTATAGCACCGCGAAGCTCAACTATGGGTAGGGCTGATATGATGAAGACCAGCACTTGAGGGGGAAAATCTGAGCCGATAAGATTCTCCAGCATTTGGCGTCATTTCATGCTATCAATAATAATCTCTGCGGCAAGCCTGACGCCTATACCCGGCGGCAGGCCACATTTCTCAAAACCCTTATCTTGGGCAAAGGTCGCCATAGCCTCGTCGCTCTCCCCGGGGTTTAGCCTGTATCCGATGGTCACTGTTTCTATTATGTCAGCACAATGCCTGTGACCTACTGCCTCTTCGAAAAGGTCCATAAATTTCTGGGCAGTCCTTATAGTTTTGCCCTTCGCTTCATAGTCCAGCGGGTCATCGCTGCCGAAAAAGAGGCCAAAGGTAATCAGACTGCCAGTTATGCCCCCGCACATCTCGCCGGTACCGCCGCAGCCGGGAAACGGAGTAAGGGCTTTAATAATCTCCATATTGCCCAGACCGAATTCTTCCATCAGGGTAAGTGCTGTGGACTGGGCGCAATTCTTGAGAGTAAAGTTATATTCCTCAGCCCGCCGCTGAACGCGGTCAAGAATCTGTTCCTTGTTAGCTAACAGCTCTTGGGGGTCAAGTTTCTTCTTGGGAATGCCATCCTTAGCCAGCTTTCTAACTCTGGCCTCAAGGGCGGGCACATCCCACTCTCTTTCTGCCAGTTCGTCCACCTTTCTCTTTAAGGCTTCATAGTCTGGCATTCTTGTGGTTACCTCCTTTTCACCATATAAAAGCGACCCCGAGGGGATTTGAACCCCTGATCTCCACCGTGACAGGGTGGCATGTTAGACCGCTACACCACGGGGCCTAGTCAAAGTCTATCAGTGGCATGTTAGTTGTGTCAAGCCAGTCCTGTGGGTATTGTTTGTACTCTCTATCCTGTGTTATAATATTCTCACTAATTTTGAAGGAGACGAGGATTTCTCAGGACGATAAAAAGCTTCATGACTACGAGCTGGTGGTAATTATTAGCCCGGAGGTTCTGGAGGAGGCGGTTGATGGTGTAATGGAGCGCATCGGTCAGTTTATTACTGAAGGTGGCGGTTCTGTTTCCAATGTTGAAAAATGGGGGAAGAAAAAGCTGGCTTATCCAATAAAACAATTTACGGAGGGGAATTATGTGCTGGCTCGATTCAAAATGAAGCCCGACTCGGGTAAAGAGCTTGAAGCAAGCCTGCAGCTTTCTGAGGAGGTTTTTAGGCATCTGCTGGTAAGATTAGATAGTTGACCAGTTGGCATTGGTAAAGGAGGGGAGGGTAATGTTGACGTTGAATAAGGTAATGATTATAGGAAATGTTGGTGCTGACCCCGAGATGCGTTTTACCCCCAATGGCAATCCCGTAACCTCGTTTCGTGTTGCCACTAACCGGGTGTATACCACCCCCGATGGCGAGCGTAAGCAGGAGACAGAGTGGTTTACCATAGTCGCCTGGAATAGGCTGGCTGAAAATTGCAACCAGTTTCTGACTAAAGGTCAGCGTGTTTATGCCGAGGGCAGGTTCCATACCCGTACCTGGGAGGGGCAGGATGGGCAGAAGCACTTCCGGACTGAGGTAATAGCTAACAGGGTGCTTTTCCTCGATAGGCAGGCAGTGGCTCCTCTCCCCGGAGAGGGGGGTGAGGAGACTGTTGCCAGTGAGCCAGAGGCTGATGAGGATTCCCCATTTTCTGAAGAGGGTTAGGACTGGCTAAATTTACAAGGAGGTTTAACTAACTTAGAAGAGTGGAGAGGCGAAAATCTAGCGAAACAGGGGCCAGAAGGCAAAATAGGGGGAGGTATGTAGCTAGGCGTAAGGTTTGTTCCTTTTGTACTTCCGAGGCTGCGGTAATAGACTACAAAGAGCCGGCTAAATTGCGCCACTATATATCGGACAGGGGAAAAATTGCGCCGAGGCGTAAGACTGGCACCTGTGCCAGACATCAGCGTGCCCTGGCGCTGGCGATAAAGAGGGCAAGGCACTTAGCCCTCCTGCCGTTTGTCCCGGCTCATATCCATAAGACGGGAGGCGTTGGCATACGCAGTTAATCTTGTATCCTCTTTAAGTTTACCCCACGAAATCAGGATTTCGTGGGGGCCCCTTGAAGAACCTGGGAAACCAGTGATTTTTTGGGACTTTCCATCTCCCTCATAGTTTTTGGCTAGACCTTTACCCATTTGGCTTACGTTGACACTCAAAAGACGGCGGAAGTATAATCACTCAAGTCTATTGTGGAGTTATCATGCCTAAGAGGACTTATCAACCGAAGAAGATTCCACGCAAGCGCGAGCACGGCTTTCGGGCAAGAATGAGCACGCGAGGTGGGCGAGCTGTCCTCAAAGCAAGACGGCTAAAGGGTCGTAAGCGACTTATAGTGGTGTGACGATGCGGGGAAGAGAATACCTTACCAAGTCAGAGCAATACGCACTGGTCTATAATAAGGGTAGCTCGTGGACAAGCAATTTAGTGGTGATGAAGGCTTTGCCTAATGGGCTTACCTTTTCCCGCTATGGCTTCTCCGTTGGTCGGAGGGTAGGCGGGGCGGTGGTGAGAAATCGGGTGAAGCGTCGGCTTCGGGAAATCTTACGTCTGCTACCACTTGAGCCGGGATGGGATATCATATTTATTGCTCGCTCCAACGCCGCCAGTGCTGGCTTCGCTGGGCTGAAGAAAGCGGTTCATGGTTTGCTGTCCCGGGCGGGATTATTGACGAGGGAATATGAAGAGGCTTTCCTTGGGATTAATTAAACTTTATCAGGCTACCCTATCGCAGGTTATGCCGCATAACTGCCGCTTTACCCCAACCTGCTCTCAATATACCTATGAAGCTATCTCCAAGTTTGGCTTGATTAAAGGAGTATGGTTGGGAGCAAAGCGGATAGCTCACTGCCACCCCTTTAATCCTGGTGGCTATGACCCCGTGCCGTGAGGAGTTAGGCAAGTGAATGTTAGAAATAATATGGCGTTAAAGGTTTGCCTTGCCCTTATCTTGCTCCTGGTTGGGCTGACCTTCTTTGGCTGTGCCGGAATCAGAAGCTCACCCGAGGGTGGCTCGGGGGGGGTAGTAGCCGACGGCGTCTTATTTCTGTGTCCTACCCTAAAGCAGGCCGGTGGCTTTGGTTGTACCTCACCCCAGCTGGAAGGTAAGCTGGTGGCGGTGGATACCTCCAATGGTAATCGCCTGTGGGAGGTCTCTCTGGAGGCGTCAGGGCCAAGCGGTGGCGGCTACGGCTGTGCCCCATCAACTACGCCAGTAGCTATCTATGGTAATCCGGCGGTGGCGGGGGATTTGGTCTATATTGCCGCCTATAACGGTAGGATTTATGCCATCAGTGCCAGCACGCGCCTGTCCCAGGACAAGTATGTTAATGAGGCTAACCCCCAACCCGTTATCGGCGGACCCGTGGTCGTCGGCGATAGGCTCTACCTGGGCAGTGCCGATGGCAATGTCTATGCCCTTAACGGCGCTTCCCTGGAGGAGGAGTGGGAGTTTAAGACGGGGGGTAAGGTCTGGTCAACCCCGGCGATAGAGGATGACACCCTCTATATCGGCTCCTTTGATAAGAAGCTCTACGCCCTGGATGCCAGCGACGGCACTGAGAAATGGGATTTTGAGACCGAGGGGGCTATCATCTCCACTCCTCTGGTCTATGATAATACCGTCTATTTTGGTTCCTTTGACCGGCACCTTTACGCCGTTGATACTGGCGGCAGCCTGAAGTGGAAATTCATGGCTGATAGCTGGTTCTGGGCTAAACCTGTAGTTTATGATGACATTATTTATGCCCCCTGCCTTGACGGCAAGGCTTACCTCTTGAATGCTGAAAGCGGGGACAAAATAAACGAGTTTGACCTTGGAAGTCCCATTTCTTCGTCTCCAGTTTTGGCTGGTAGCTCAGTTGTTATCGTTTCTGAAGAAGGCAAGGTATATGCTATAGATACCGGCAGTAACCAGCTTAGGCTACTATCTGAGCTGGGAGAGATGGTACGTGCCCCCCTCTGCACCAGTGAGGGGGTTGTCTATGTTTATACCGGCAGTCAGAATCTCTATGCCCTGGACGCAGAGTCAGGGGCAACGCTGTGGAGTATAGCCATTAAGTAGTAAGTGAGGTCTGGTTTTAGTGGGTATCGGTGATATCTGGAATTTAATAGCCATGCAGCCAATG
>CAZUHO010000076.1:3119-4540 GCA_964620725.1 uncultured Dehalococcoidales bacterium | reverse complement strand
TCCTGAATGCAAATCAGGCGTTCTCCCAACTGAACTACGGCCCCAAAGCATAGCTATTATAGCAACAAGGGGGTCTCCTTAGCAATTTGCCCAATTTGCCCAATATAGCCGATGTGGTAGAATTGGGGGAGAGACGCTTGGTTGGAGGCAGAAGAAATGGCTTTAGTTAAGATAAGCATTGTTCCAGTGGGTAGCAGGACTACTTCAGTTAGCCAGTATGTAGCGCGGGCGGTGGAGGTGCTGGAGGGGGAGAAGGATATAAAGTATGAGTTAACGGCGATGGGAACCATTATTGAGGGCGATTTAGACCGGCTCCTCGCCCTGGCCCGCCGGATGCACGAGGCGGTCTTTGACGCTGAAATCAGAAGAGCGGTAACAGTAATTGAGGTTGATGACCGCCGGGATAAAGCCTCCACCATCGGCGGCAAGGTAGAATCGGTGAAGAAAAAGCTGGGGCGTAAGGCTTAGGCGGTGACTATAACTCATATCATTATCCTTCTGGCAACCGGTGTCGTTGCTGGTTTCTCCAGCGGTCTTCTTGGTCTTGGCGGTGCCTTTATTATGACCCCGGTGCAGTACATGGTGTTCACCGGAATGGGCATCCCGGAAGAGATAGCAATCAGGCTTGCCTTTGGCACCAGTCTGCTGGTTGTCTTACCCACCGCCGCCAGTGGCGCCTGGAGGCATAATAGAATGGGGGCGGTGTGGTGGAAAGCAGCCTTGGTCATGGGTGGCTGCAGTCTGGTCTTCGCCTTTGCCGGGGCTACCCTGGCGGCACACCTGCCCGGGGTGGGGCTGAGGATAGCCTTTGGTGCCTTTATCCTTGCCAGCGCTATCAGGATGCTCACTGCCCGAGAGCCTCAGCTTGAGGCGAAGCCGAGGGACAATCCCTGGCTGTGGATAGGGTGGGCGGTTCCCATAGGTTTTATAAGTGGCGTCTTCGGCATTGGTGGCGGCATATTGATGGTTCCGGTGATGGTGCTGGCGCTTAAGTTCAAGATGCATACCGCTATCGCTACATCCTTAGCCGTAATGATATTTACCAGCACCGGTGGTGTCATCGGTTATATAGTAAATGGTCTTGGCCTTCCCCACCTGCCCCCCTATTCCATCGGCTATGTTAATCTGCCGGTATGGTTTCTGCTTGCGGTTACCAGTGTCGGCATGGCGCAGCTGGGCACGGTAACTGCCCATAAGCTGCCCGCCAGAAAGCTGGGGTATGTCTTTGTTGCCCTGCTCTTCTATATGGGGCTAAAAATGGTGGGCGTCTTTGAGTTGCTAGGCTTGCCGCTATGAACCGGCTATTTTTTGGCTGGTTTTATGGGCAGGGCTAGGCCAGCGACCATGAGGTAGACCTCATCCGCCGCTTCGGTAAGTTTTTGGTTGGCTTTAGCCAGCAGGTCGCGGTATAACCTGCCCAG
>CAZUHO010000076.1:0-3019 GCA_964620725.1 uncultured Dehalococcoidales bacterium | reverse complement strand
GCCACAAAGAGCACCGGCTCACCCAGCTTTAGGGCAAGCTCCTGGGCGAAGTGGCTTTTGCCGCTACCGGCACCGCCAATGAGCAGAATATTTATTAACCTCACCCCCAAAATATTCTAAGCCAGCAAGCCGATGTGAGCCAGCAGACAGACCAGTATTAAGACCAGGACCTCAGCCGTTTCATTTATTGCCCCGTAGCTATCGCCGGTGAGCCCGCCGAACCTGCCCTTGAGGTAGAAGGCAATCGCCGTTACTATAATCCAGACACCAAACATTATGACCAGCCCGGTAAGTTGTGCCGGAATCACGGCTATAGCCAGGGCGATGACGGTCGCCACCAGCAATACCACCCGGCTGGTCTCCTGCTTAAATGCCTTCCCCAGCCCCGATGGTCTGGCGTAGGGGAAGGCAAAGACAGCGTAGACCATTGCCCAGCGGCTTAGCACCGGCATAAGCAGCAGGGTTGGCACCAGCCAGCAATCAGGCACGCTGTTCAGCGAGAGGTATTTCACCAGCAGGAGGCAGGAGACGCCGATTATGCCAAAGGCGCCGGCCCGGCTATCCTTCATCACCCGCCGTCTCTGGGCTATTGTCTTGTGCCCGACCATGCCGTCGCAGGTATCAACGAAGCCGTCAAGGTGCAGACCGCCGCTGATTATTGCCAGGGAAACGATGAGCAGTATATTGACCACTGCCGAGGGCAGGATGAAGCCAAGCAGCTGGTTCAAGCCGACCAGAATAAGCCCGATAATAGCCCCCACGGCGGGGAAGTAAGCAATGGAGCGCCCCACCTCCCCGGGGGTGGGCTTACCCCCGGGCAGGGGTATAATGGTCAGAAATCTTAACGCCGCCAGAAACCCCAATTATTCCTCCTTCTCCGATACCCCGGCTTCAGCGAAGGTTGACATCTCAGCCAGAATCCTGGCGGCTGCCTCAGCCAGAAATATTCCCAGTATGGCGCCGGTGCCTTCACCCAGGCGCATGTTCAGGTTAAGCAGCGGCTTGAGCATCAGGTGGCGGAGCGCTACCTTGTGCCCCGGTTCCACCGAGACATGGGCGGGGATGAGAAATTCCCTAAGTCTCGGTGCCAGCGCCGTGGCAATCAGAGCCGCCGCCCCGGAGATAAAGCCGTCAATGACCACCGGGGTGCGGTGGGCGGCAGCGGCTAGCATCACCCCCACCAGCCCGCCAATCTCAAAGCCCCCCACCTTTGCCAGCACCTCCAAAGGCTGTTTTGGGTCGGGGTGGTTGACCTCCAGAGCCCGCTGGATTACTTTTATTTTATGGGCGAGCTGTTCATCGGTTAGGCCGGTGCCTCGCCCCGTAACCTCGCTTATTGGTTTCCCCGTCATCACGGCGCAGATAGCGCTGCTTGAGGTGGTATTGGCGATGCCCATATCGCCGGTGCCAACGATATCAAAGCCCTTAGCCACCTCAGCCCCCGCTAGCTCAATGCCGGTCTCTATTGCCGCCACTGCCTGTTCTTGAGTCATCGCCGGGCGCAGGAGCATGTCCTGGGTGCCGGGGGCAATCTTTCTTGATATAAGCTTGGGGTGGGGCTCAAGCTCGGTGGCTACCCCCATGTCAACGATGACAACCCTTGCCCCCACCTGCTGAGCCAGCACATTTATCCCCGCCCCGCCCTTCAGAAAATTATAAATCATCTGGGCGGTAACCTCGGCGGGGTAGGCGCTTACCCCCTCAGCGGCAACCCCGTGGTCGCCAGCCATGGTGAAGATGACCTTGTGCCTGATTTGGGGTATGGCTTTGCCCTGAATGCCCGCCAGCTTGATGGACAGTTCCTCCAGCCTGCCCAGACTGCCCTGCGGCTTGGTCAGGGTGTCCTGTCTGGTGCGGGCGCTGTTCATCGCCTCCTTATCCAGAGGCTTTATCATCTTGATGGTATTGGAAAGAAGTTCTGGCATCTCCGTTCCCGCCATTATATAATTTTTTGCCCTGGATTGTAAGCTGCTCGGAAGGCTGACTTGATATTTGGGGTCAAATTGGTTAGAGTAAAATACTTAAAACATGGAACAGACATCACTCTTAGTTGCCTTCGGTGCCGGGTTACTCTCTTTCCTCTCCCCCTGCGTGCTGCCCCTGGTGCCGGTCTATCTGGCTAGCGTCTGCGGCCCGGAGATACTTGAGCCGGAGGCTGGCAGGAAACGCCTGCCCGTACTTTTTCATTCGCTCAGCTTCGTCGCCGGCTTCACCCTGGTCTTTACCATCCTCGGTGCCAGCGTGGGGCTGCTTGGCTTTACCCTCGGCGCTAATATAGTGCTCACCCGTGCCATAGCCGGCGGCTTGCTCATAGCCTTCGGCATATTTCTATTAGCCGCCATCAAAATCCCCTGGCTTAACTACGAGCGGCGGCTGGCTCCATCGGTGGGCGCCACCACCGGTTACCTGCGCTCCCTGCTCATCGGCGCTATCTTCTCCCTCGCCTGGACCCCCTGCGTCGGCCCCATATTGGGCGGCATCCTGACCCTCGCCTGGAGCTCGGAAACCGCCTGGCAGGGAGCCTACCTGCTGGCTGTATATTCTCTGGGGCTCGGCATCCCCTTTATTATTCTCGGCGCCACCTTTGATTCCCTCCGCCCCCTCCTGAGGCGTATTCAGCGCTACGCTAAGTGGAGCTATATTATCAGCGGCTTACTGCTCATCGCCGTGGGCATACTCATCCTCACCGGCAATCTAAGCTGGCTTCAGGGTGCACTTTAGAGTAGAATTGGAAGGATTAGCCATGAACAAGACGCTAACGGCAATACTGGCCATAACACTGAGCCTGGGGATATTGTTCGCTGGCTGTGACGGGGGAACATCTCAGGATCCCTGGATTGGCCAGCCGGCGCCTGACTTTCAGTTTCAGGGTGCTGATGAGCAGCCCGTCTCCCTCAGCGACCTTCAGGGCAGTCCGGTGTTGCTCAACTTCTGGGCAACCTATTGTGCCCCCTGCCGTGTGGAGATGCCCTTTTTGCAGCAAATTTATGAGGGGTGGCAGGGAACGGGGCTGGTACTA
>CAZUHO010000075.1:0-4555 GCA_964620725.1 uncultured Dehalococcoidales bacterium | reverse complement strand
GAGTGAAAAGAAGGTGAGCCATAACAGCACCTTTCGCCCCGTAGATTACGTCAAGATTACCGTCTTTGGTCTTGCCCTGTCTGCCCTGTGGAACAGCCTGCACACCATTATTCTGCCGCTACGGCTGCTGGACTTTGTTGCCGCACCGCAGAAGAACACCTACCTCGGGCTGCTCACCTTCACCGGCTTAGTTCTAGCCATGATAGTCCAGCCCATCGCCGGCGCCATCAGCGACCGCTCCGGCTTCGGCTGGGGGCGCCGCCGACCCTATATCTTAATGGGTACAGTGCTGGCAGTGTTTCTGCTCCCCGGCATAGGGCTCTACGATAGCTTTTTTGCCATTCTCGTTGTCTACTGCCTGCTCCAGATTAGCTCTAATGTGGCGCAGGGTCCCTTTCAGGCGTTTATCCCCGACCTGGTACCCCGGGGGAAGAGGGGGCTAGCCTCCGGGGTGAAGAGCCTGCTGGAGGTAGTGGGTGGATTTGCCCTGGTACGCCTCATAGCCTACTTTATGGGTCGCTACTTCGGCGGTGGAGAAAGCCCCTGGCTCTGGTTTTCCCTGGCGGCGCTGGGTATTGTCCTCCTCGTCACCATGCTCGTCACCGTGCTCACGGTTAAGGAGAGACCCGGGGGTGGCTCCCAACCACCCCTACTGCCCACCCTGTATAAAAGCTTCAAGATTGACGTCAAGGCAAACCCCGCTTTTGTAACCTTTCTCGTATCCCGCCTCCTTATCTTCATGGCCATGGCTACCCTGCAGACATTCGCCCTGTATTTTCTAATGGATGTAGCCGGGATAGCCAATCCGGCAGCAGTAACCGCCGAGCTGCTAATAGTGGTTGGCATCTCCATGGTAATTGCCGTTTATCCCGCCGGGCGGCTATCGGACAGGATAGGGCGCCGGCCGGTGGTAGTCTCCTCGGGACTGCTGGGCGCTCTGGGCATCTTGCTCTTATTCTTCGCCCACAGCTATGGCGCCATAATGTTCTGCGGCGCCCTTCTCGGAATCTCCACCGGGGCTTTTATGAGCAGCAACTGGGCTCTAGCCACCGATTTGGTGCCTAAAGGCGAGGAGGCAAGATACCTGGGGCTGGCCAATGTGGCTACCGCCGGCGGTGCCGCCTTGGCAAGACTCATCGGGCTGGCCATAGACCCGCTTAACATCTACAGCCATGGACTGGGCTACCAGGTCATGCTGGGGGCTTGTTTTGTCTATTTTGCCGTCGGTTCACTGCTGCTATTGAGAATTAAGAGCCCATCAACCAAAGTAGGGTAGAACTATATGCCAGCCCAGGGCAGCCAGCACTATAAAAGCGACATATAATATGGTCCTGCCCAACCAGCAGACGAGAACAAACTTCCATACGGGGAAGCGCAGCACCCCGGCAGCCAGACCAACCAGGTCAAAAAATAGGGGCACCAGGGCGAAAATAAAGATGGCTAAAGCCCCCCATTTCTTAACCCAACCGACCAGCCGCCAGTACCGCTTTTTATCCTCAACAATGCCGCGCCCGCTGTAGCCGACCATGTAACCGGAAAGCTCGCCAATAGCCGCCCCCACGCCACCAGCCAGCCCCACCATAACCAGACCAAATAGCCCGCTAGCCGGGTAAAAAACAAGACCCACGCCGGTAAGTATGGGAAGGACTATGCCGGGCAGAAGGATAGAGGCATTGCCAATGAGGCTAATCAAAAAGGCACCGAAATAGCCGTAACCTTCGAGTTCGGCAATTAGCTCCGGATTACGCCCCAGGAAAAAGAGGACAACGCTGATAGCCAGGACAAGGAGCAGGGCCAGAATGGGGATAAGCCTCTTCTTCAGCCAGGCTTTCCTGTCGGCGGTTGTCTTGTTCACTTTGCCATATTGTAGCATAGTGGGAGCTAAGTTTGTCCCCGATGTTGTCGGCTAAGTTGGTCTCTGCTATACTTGAAAAGGTACGCCCCCATCGTCTAGAGGCCTAGGACAGCGGCCTTTCAAGCCGTAAACAGGGATTCGAATTCCCTTGGGGGCATTCTAATTCACCCCAAGCAACAAACACCTGCGTCTATTCTAAGCGCAGCTTGGTTACTGCCTCTTCGGCAGCGTTCACAATCTGATAGACCAATGGTGATGCTGTCAGTGCAGGGTGGGTGCCCACTTGAGAAAGGGCTATGTCGCTCGCTGTCATTCCCGCAGTGATAGTCTGAGCCATAACGTTAGCAATCTCACCTGCAGTTATACCTCCGCAAGCCTCACCACCTATTATTTTCGCTGAACTTCGGTCAAAGATAAGTTTGACACGCAGTTCTCTAGCACCAGGCATTGATCCGGGGTGTCTGTCCACCGCGGTGGCTTCTCCAATAACCAGGCCGAACCCAAGATTCCGCGCTGCCCTCTCGGTGAGGCCGGCTACTCCCGTAGCAGTATCAGCAATCATAGTTCCGAATACACCTATTGTGCCTTGGTTTCGGCGTCGTCGTGACTGAAAGAGATTAGCCCCGGCAATTCTAGCTTCTCTGGTAGCTACTGAAGCGAGGCGGATAGCCGTGGGCTTACCGGTGAAGAAACAAAACTTCTCAGCACAATCGCCGATGGCAAAAATATTGGGGTCACTGGTTATCATATACTGGTCAACCCATATACCTTTCTGCTCACCAATCTCCAGTCCAGCATCGCGAGCCAGCTCAGTATTAGGCACCACGCCTATGGCTAGAATTACTACATCTGCCTTGAAACGTAGCCCTTTTTCACACTCCACATAATCCACACTTTTATCGCCAAAAATTGACTTCACCCGACAGGTAGTATTCACCTGCACTCCGACCTCTCTCATCTTATCCTCTATTCGGATGCAGAAGTCCTCGTCACAGTTCAGGTAAAGGCAGTGCTCTAATAATTCGACAACAGTTACATTAAGTCCCATCTTGCGGCACTCATCAGCAAATTCAGCCCCAATGAAGCCACCACCAACGATAACCACATCTTTAGCTTGCTTTAGAACCTCCCGCAGTCGCTCGAGATAATCTATTTCCTTTCTGATAGTGAAGACATTGTTCAAGTCAACACCTGGTATGGGAGGTACCGCCGGCCGTGAGCCTGTAGCCAGTATCAGCTTGTCATAGCCAATAATCTCACCCCCGGCAGTGGTTACACTCATCGCCTCTCTGTCAATAGAGGTAACCTCATCAATTATCAACTCAGCATCGCCCAGTAGAGCGACTGGCATCACATCCTTCTCTGCAGAGCCCAAAGTTCCCATGATATAAGGGATGCCGCAAGGGACGAGAGCCTTTTCTTCCCTCCGAACGACAATAACCTTCTTAGAAGGGTACTGCTTTCGGGCGGTAATCGCTGCCTCAATACCGGCAGCACTGCCACCTACGATAACTACATCAGCCTTTTTCATATCTCACTCTCCTTAATAATCATCAGATATGAGTCTAGCACTCGGCATTACATATTTCAAGAGAATTTACCCGTTACGATATTCAAAAATATTGATATAATTGCCAGAAGATGCCATAATGATATTTAACCGATTTTGAGGTGTTGGTATCATGATAACAATAAAATGCCCTAAATGCGGGACCGAGAGCAGCATGTCCCTCACTCAGCCAGTCTTTGAGGGTCCATACCGTTGCTGGAAATGCAAGGAGACCTTCCTAATCAAAATAGCAAATAACAGGCTTGAGTCCTGCGAACCCCTCAGCCAAGAGGAATTTGAAAAAAGAAGGCAGCAGATAGAAGCGGAGAGGGGCAAAGAGTAACCCTCCTCAAGACTAGAACTTGCTCTTTAGCTTATCATAGGTCTCAGCCAGGGCTTCCGGCAGTACCCTGACGTCCGATAGTACCGGCATAAAGTTGGTATCCCCCTGCCACCGCGGCACAACATGGGTATGAATATGCCCCTCAAGCCCAGCCCCGGCTACCTTCCCCACATTGATACCGATATTAAAGCCGGCAGGGTTGAACGCCCCCCTTAAAACCTTCAGGCTCAGGCTAACTATCTCAAAGTGCTCAAGAAGCTCTTCTTTGGTCAGCCCCTCCAGGGTAGCGACATGGCGGTAGGGGGCTACCATCAGGTGACCCGGGTTATAGGGATAGCTATTCAAGATAACGAAGTTCTTTTTACCCCGGTGCAGGATGTAGTTCTTAACGTCGCTATCCTGCCCCGACTTTTCACAGAGGAAGCACCCCTCCACCTCCCCCGTCTGGATATACTTTATCCGCCACGGTGCCCAAATTTGCTTCATCTCATTCTCCTTAGCGCTAGTTAGTGCTATTTTAGTCGTCTAAACCTTAGCCGTCAAAGGGAATATGGTAACCCTCCCCCTTTATCCCCCTCCCTTATCTAAGGGAGGGGGAATTAGTTTTATAAGAGAGGCTTCGCCTCTCTTTGACTCTCCTCCTTTTAGGGCGTCTAAGAGAAGTGAAGCCCTATAGGGCGGGTGGGTGGGAAGAAAGACGCTTGCTAAAGGGGGAGGGGTGGGAAAGAATACCCAGTGGGAGTGGTGGGCGGGAAGTAATTGTAAAAAATAGAGCCATCGTCTATAGTTAGAAGGCATCAGGCTTTAG